>JAYSOL010000184.1:0-3752 GCA_043723045.1 Gammaproteobacteria bacterium
TTCCTCGTCGAAGACATCCGACATGCGTTTTAAAAACAGCAGGCCGAAGATATGATTCTTGAACTCGCTGGCGTCCACCGAGCCGCGCAGGATGTCGGCGGCACCCCACAGGTGGGTGTTGAGTTCGTCGCGGGTGATGATGTGATTTTTCATGCTGGTAATGTGAATGCTCTCCGGATAGGAAAGACGCCGACCCGGGAGTGGGGCGGCGCTTTCTTTGAATCGACTTCTACAACGGTCTTCTACTTAACTACCTGCTGCCAGGGAAACTCTGAGTACGTGGCAGCAACGATCAGCCTAGGTTCCCTCTCCCAATGGGAGAGGGACAGGGTGAGGGAAAAATCTATGACCCCCCTCACCCTAACCCTCTCCCCCGAAAAGCACGGGGGAGAGGGGACTGCTCCAGAGGTGCCCTAGGCTAACCTCAGGCGTGAACGGCCAGCGGCACCTCCCACACCGATGCCTTCAGGTCCAACTGCCGCAGACGGGCCTCCGCCTTGGGCCGCGAACCCTGCGGCACCACCACCCAGAACTTGGCCTGGTGCTGGTCCGCGTAGGCGGCGAACAGCCGCCATTGGTCCGCGGTGTGGTCGATGTTGATGGTGTCGTCCGTTTCCACCTCGAACAGGTTTTGCCCATCGTTATTGCCCGTGACATCCGGGATATGCCCCTGGCCGGTGTTCTTCCAGGTGACCTTGGCCGGCGGCGACCAGCCGGGCAGCTCGGCCTGCACGTTTTGAAAACCCTTGGCCATCAGGAACCTTGCCGCGTACTCGACCATGTTGTCATGATCGCTTTGTGATTTGCGCATAACCATATCAATGAACCTCACATTAACGAAATACAGTCTATGTACGGTTGCGAAAATCACCCGGCGGGTTAGAATTGCATTGCTTAAGACGCATTCGCCCCTGTGGGTGAGTTCGCAACCCCGATTCTGAAACTAGGATTGGGGTTTTTTATTTCTGCTGGGTTTTCCTGTCCTCCTTCCCGATCATGTGGGACGCCATGACACCATTTAAAACCGTCCTGGCTGCGACCAGGCATTGCTCGGTGCGTGCCTGATACTCATCGAAGGCCAGCGCCAGCCTGCCCAGGTGTTGCTGGGTGGCGCGGTCCGGAAGAGGGATTTCCAGCGCCGCCAGGTCGGCGGCGCGGATGGATTTCACTGAAACGGAACTCCGGGTCAGGGCCTCCAGCTGGCGGGTGGCGTGGTCCGTGGCGAAATACGCGTATAGATAGGCAGGGTCGATCAGGTCGGTACGGGGCCGCAGCGCCATTAAGTTCGAGGACAACACCCCGTCGAGGGGACCGGCCACCAGGGCCGCTTTGCCGATGGTGCCTTTGGCCGAGACCAGCACGTCACCCGGTTCAATACGGTAACTCCCGATGGCAGAGGCGTCGACCGTGGCCGTGGACAACAGGGCGGCGTTGATACGGCCGATTTGAATATCGCGGATCAGCACCACCGGCACCTCAATGCCACCTTCATGCCGGGATAACGAAAGACCCTGAAAAATCCGGGTGCAGAGATCGCCGAGTCGGTGATGGGGGGTGTTGGTTTTCATAGGGTGCAAGATTAGGCGATCCGGGTGCCGGTGTCAACAAGACGAATCGTAGTATTACAATACTTTATTGTAGTATTAATGTACTGCAATATAAGTTCTGTGATCCCAAGGCTACGAGGCAGTCTTTGCCATTGCTGCCACAGTTGTAAAAAGTAAAACAATGGCTTAATCGATATAGCCGGCCCGTCGTACCGCAAATTATGTTGATTCCGCACCCGTCAGCGTCTTGTCTGGGGCGCAACGGCTGGCCATAATCAAACCATTCGGAGGAATTCAACCTATGCGCGTCATGACCAAAGTCGAAGAAGAAGTCCTGCAGGATCTTGTCAGGTTGGCCCAAGGTGACCTGGCGCTGGTTGAGGAAGCGTTCGCCAAGGCCGACACGGAAGACAAACCCGACCTCGCCGACGTGGTTGAACATATCAAATCCGAAGTTTTGCGGCGCCTGAAAGTCCAGGCCGCCTAACCCGCCCGCCCTCTAGCCGCTGCAAGGAACGCAGCCTTGTCTCTCGTCTGGACCACCGTTGTTCTGCTGATCCTGTTGCTCCCGGGTTTTCTGTTCTTTGTCGGCCTGTACAGCAAGGAACGGATGTCCCGTGATGTTGCACCCGGCAGCGCACTTACCCAATTATCCGGTGTTGCGCTCATTGCGTTCTTTACGCACGGGGTGCTTTACCTCGCACTGCTTCCTGCGTGTCACCAAATCTCCTGGCTGCCGTGTATCAGCATTGCAGGCTTGGCGTCCACGATGCAGATCACCGAACTTAAAGGTGTCACGCTTGCATCATTGGATTTAATGTACCAGCACTCCGCAGCGTGGATTTTCGCCTACATCATGGGGACTTGCGCCATCGGATTTTTGATGGGACATCGTGTCGCCAACTTAGTCGTGAACGGCCGCTTGCGCAACGTTGCGCGCCACGGTTGGATCTACGATCTGTTGGCGGCCGATACTAACGGCGGCCTGATTCACGCCTTTGTGCTCACTCATATTCGCGAGGGCAATAGGGTTCTGACTTATCGCGGGTATCTTCGGGATTTCTATTTTTCGCCGGACGGGCGTATCGCCTATCTGGTTCTAAAAGCCTGCCGGCGCTACTACCTGGTGCTTGACGAACAGTTCCCCCGAACCACTGACCCAAAGGATTGGAAAACGATCGGCGCTACCCATGGCCCGGATGATCCGATGCAGCGGCATTGGAGTTACTTTATGATCGAAGGCGAGGATATCGCCAACGTGGTCTTCGATGCCTACCGCCGCCTCAACTTTTCCGCCAGCGGTCGGGAAACACTTCAGCAAGCGCTAACCGAGGTCCGGAATGCCCTGCGCGAGACCCCAGCGTCACGCCCGGGGCGCCGCAAGTCATCGCGGACCCGCAGATAGTCCAGCACGAACCGTGGTGAACGGCGATAACGGCCTAACGTGTTACCACTCGCCCTTGGCGCCGGCCTGCATGATCTCGGTGAGCGTGTCGCGCACCTTGATGGCGTCAGCTTTGAGCGCGGCACCCAGCTTCGGGTCCTGGATGAACATGTCGAGATTCATCATCACAAGCCAGCCCTGGCCCTTGGCATCTTCCACCAGGGCGATGCGGCACGGCAGATAGGCCGAGAAATTGATGTCGTATTCGACCATTTTCTTCGCCGTCAACGGATCGCAGAACTGGTAGATGTCCATGCGTCGCGATTTCTCACCCATGGCCTCGATCTGTTTCGACAGCGGCATTTCCGCCACCAGCTGGATGTTGAGGTTGTTGGCGCGGATCTTCATGGCCTCCACCGCGTCGTCCATGGAGACGCCTTTTGCCAATGGCATCTTCACCACAGTCTGGGCAATGTCCAGCACCGGCATGGGTTTGGCTTTCGCGGGCGCATCGCTGCCGGCGAAAGCGGCGCAGGACAATGACAGGGAGAGTAGTACGGCAAGAAATGAGCGCTTCATGACGGGGTCCTTGTTGGATGGGTTTGCAGTTCTATCCGGAGCAGCATTTTACGACAGCTGCGGCGCCGACGCCACGATTGATTGCTGAACGAGTTCCTTGCACCGGCGAGCGATGCTGCCTCGTAATCAGAATAACGGCAGGTCGCGCGCGACTCATTGGGCGCATGGTTGTTGTTCAACGGAGCGTTCACGCATCGACAATCAGCTGGTCTCCTCGTACCATCTGCGGCATATCAAGGATG
>JAYSOL010000185.1:0-3450 GCA_043723045.1 Gammaproteobacteria bacterium
TATTAAAACACCGCCCACCATAAACTCAATGCCACCCATAAAGGTGGCGTCACCGAATGTCGGGAGAAAGATGGGCATCGGATTCATAATCGTTGCGACGCTCCTGCCGGTAAACCAGACATAGACACCACCGCCCATCGCGATCAAGGCGATAAAAAATGCCATGGCCTCTCCGCTCAGTTTTGTGAGCAGCGTCAATACGGGGAGAACGGAATGCACCTCTTTGTCGAGGTTATCGATATCGCGCGCACGAATAAGAATCGCATGCACAACACAGTAGATCGCCAGAATAAAACACGCCTGGAAGAAAATACCGCCCAGAATCCCGCTCGGCGGTAATTCGAAGATCACCTTGCCAACCTTGAAAAAGGCCACCAAGCTGAACAGGATGATGAGGGCCGCGGCGGCACGCAAGGTTATCGACACCAGCCTGTGGACAAACCCGGCGCCCTCCAGCTGCTTAAGCAAGGGGCGCATGAAAAAATACCTATTCATTCAACTTGGCTCCGAAAACTCTACAACGTTAATGCGAATGGGCATGATTATACGCACGGAGAGGCAGCCCGCGATTTTATCCTTACTCCATTAAAAACCGAATAGCACGAACTGCCGGCGTACCCAGCACCCGACGAACGGGGTCCAGAAGCGGTAAATTGCCTAATATTTAAGCAAATGCCGATGACGCATCGGCAGATTCGTGGCAAGATAGGCGCGCCATGAAACAATACCTCGAACTAATGAACCACGTCCTGCAGCATGGGACGAAAAAGGATGATCGCACCGGAACCGGTACCCTGAGCGTTTTCGGACACCAAATGCGCTTCGACCTGCAGCAGGGTTTTCCCCTCCTCACCACCAAAAAACTCCACCTCCGCTCCATCATACATGAGCTTTTATGGTTTCTCCGCGGCGATTCCAATATTCGCTATCTGAAAGAAAACGGCGTCAGCATTTGGGACGAGTGGGCAGATGAAAACGGTGATCTCGGCCCGGTTTATGGTCACCAGTGGCGATCATGGCCTGCACGCGACGGTAAGCACATCGACCAGATCAGCTGGGTATTGCGTGAAATAAAACAAAACCCCGACTCACGGCGGCTCATCGTCAGCGCATGGAATGTGGCGGATATCGAACAGATGGCACTGCCGCCTTGTCATGCCTTTTTTCAGTTTTATGTCGCCAATGGCGCACTATCCTGTCAGCTGTACCAGCGCAGCGCCGATATCTTTCTCGGCGTGCCGTTCAATATCGCCTCCTATGCCCTGCTCACCCTGATGATGGCGCACTCCTGTGGCCTCAGGCCCGGGGAATTCATTCATACCCTGGGGGACGCCCATCTGTATAACAATCATATCGAACAGGCTCAGCTGCAGTTGACACGCGCGCCACGGGGCCTGCCCAGCATGCACCTCAACCCAACTGTGACCTCTCTGTTTGATTTCCGCTTCGAGGATTTCGAGCTGTTGAATTACGACCCATGGCCGGCGATTAAGGCGGCGGTCGCGGTGTAGCGTCTGAACTGCACCTCGACAGCCCCGCCCATCCAAACCTCCCTGAAACAGAGCGTCCATTGAGCCGGCACACACCCAGCATCTCTCTTATCTGGGCAATGGCGCGCAATGGCGTTATCGGTAAAAACAACACGCTGCCGTGGCGGCTACCGGCGGATCTGCGTTATTTCCGTCAGCTCACGACCGGTCACCCGATCATCATGGGCAGAAAGAACTATGAGGATATCGGCAAACCACTCCCCGGACGCACCAACATCGTGGTTACGCGCCAGGGGGCGTACACTGCCCCGGGTTGCATCGTGGTGAATTCCATTGAACAGGCGCTCATGGCTGCGGCTGCCGCAGATGAGGTTTTTGTGATCGGCGGCGCTGACATCTACCGGCAAACGCTCAACGCCGCAGACAGGCTTTATATTACCGAAATCGATGCCGACATCGATGGCGATACCTTCTTTCCGGAATTCGACCGGAGCCGGTGGCGCGAGGTCCGCCGAGAGCGGCATGCAGCGGATGAGTTAAACCCCTATCCCTACAGTTTCGTGCTACTGGAACGCGACTGATGGCCCTGTCTGGCTGAGGCATCACCCAGTCCAGCCCGGGCCCGACACTCGTCTATACCCGGACCGCCTCAGTGTATCTGCGCAACCAGCTCCCGCGCTTGTGCCTTCTGAGATTCATTGCCTTCCGCCAGCACCTCGTCCAGGATGCTGCGCGCGCCCTCGGCATCACCCATGTCGATGTAGGCCTTGGCAAGGTCAAGTTTGGTAGCGGTTTCGTCCCACTGCGGTTCTTCGACCGCTACATCGGCGTCCGCTGCCTCACCGCTGGCCTCAAATTCCAGAGTGGGGTTATCCGCCGCCGTGGCATCCATGGCGAACGTCAGACCTTCATCGACGGCCGCGCTATGCCCCCTGGGCGCATCGAAATTCAGGGAGATTTCATTATCCGCAAGCGGCTCTGCAGGGATGTCGAAATCTATACCGCCCGAACTGCGGGCGGGCGCAGGCTCTTCATCATTGAGATTGAAATCCATATCGAGACCTCCCTTGCCCATACCACCGGACGGTGTCTTCGTGCCGGTATCAAACTCAAGATCCAAACTCGCTTCCGGGGTGGCGCCGGTACCCCTTAAATCAAAGTCCAGACCCGTGTCCTTAGACGGGACGTAATCGGAACCTGACGTCGCGGTAGGCACTTCATGCAGCATTTCGCCCATATCGAAACTCAACGGCTGACTGCTCGGGGCGGGCGCGTGCCCGGTAGCATCGCGGTCGAACGCGGTATGTGTATCCATAGGCATGGCAGCAGCGCCGGCCCCACGTGTCGGGGCACCGCCACGGAACATGGGGTTGTTCGGGCTGATCTTGCGGCCCATCTCTTCCACCTTGTCCCAGACCTTGCCGCCTTTGCCTTCGAGGGCGGCATACAATTCTTCCGCCAGGGTTTCAAACCCGGATACGTCGTTACGCTGATGATAAATTTCCAGCAGTTTCTGCTTCAGCTCGTGTCGCGCCGGGTCTTTCACCACGGCTTCCTTGAGTATCTCCTCCGCCTGTTCATCGCGCCCGTAGGCAAGATATACCTCCGCTTCTGCGATGGGATCGACTTCGTCCGTATGGATATTGCCCATTCCACCCTGACTGAAGTCACTCAAGAAAGACGTGTCGCTGGCACCAGGCTGGCTGGTGCTTTCCGAGATACTGGAATTATCGGGGCCGATACTACCGCCCGAGAGTATGCTTTCCTCGAACTCCACCGTGGCACGCCGGCGGCGCACGTAGTGCAGGGCGAATATTCCGCCACCCAGCACACCCACGCCCGCGAGGATGGTAAGTATCAGCGGGTTGTTGAAAAGATTGTCCGTGAGCGTCTGCAGAAAACCACTCTCTTCCACCGGCGCCGGCGGCGGTACAACGGGTTTGCGCACCGGCTTTTGGGC
>JAYSOL010000186.1:0-12807 GCA_043723045.1 Gammaproteobacteria bacterium
CCCACAACAAGGGCATGCTCATCCTCTCGGGCTATCTCGGTGGCCGTTATGCGCGCACGGCGCCGCTGTCGTTAACTGCCACGGTGACATTCGAACAAAGCTATGGGATGGTGGAAGGCGATAGCGCTTCGGTAGCGGAGTTGGCGGCTCTGCTGTCGGCGCTCGCGAATATGCCGCTGCGTCAGGATATCGCTGTCACCGGATCCGTTAACCAGATGGGCCAGATGCAGGCCGTGGGCGCCGTGAACGAAAAAATAGAGGGGTATTTTTCGATCTGCAAGACCATCGGCCTGAACGGCCGTCAGGGCGTGATTATCCCGCGCTCCAATTGCAGGCACCTCATGCTCAAGCAGGAAGTGGTCGATGCCGTCGCTGCCGGAAACTTCCATGTCTATGCCGTGGACAGCGTGGATGATGCGCTCGAAATCCTCACCGGCATAACGGCCGGCGAGCGCTTTAACGACGGCACCTACCCCAAAGGCACGATCAACGCGGCTGTGCTGCAGCGCCTGCTGGACATGGAGGCGCGCTTACTGCCGAAGAAAAAGCGGCCACGTCGGCCGGCTGGTCGTCCCGTGCATGGTGCGCAGCACGACGAGGAACAATAACCGCCGGCGGGCGGCCTGTGTCCCGCCCGGCGTCGGGCCTGGGCGCGTGCAATCCGGGATTCTGGCGAAAAGGGACCGCCGTTTGATACGCGTCAATGTAATTCCTGGAGATCTTGGTAGATTTACACACAGTGTGCGCCGGCTGCCGGTTGGGCCTTTCAAGCAACGTGGCGTTGCCGTGGATGCGGCAAATACCAGATAAGCTATGGCGCCAGGATGCACCCAGCCGGATCCTTCCACAGGAGTGGCCCGTGTGTCAGTCATTATTTTTTAAGGAGCTGAAGATACCGACGACAACGCGAATCCAACAGGTCGGTGCGGCCGATCCGGAACTGCGTACTTCACCGATCTTTGACGATGTGGAGGAGAGTTCTCTGTCGCTGGACTACGAACTGGAGTCACCGTTTTGTTATTTCGATTCCCAGTCTTTCAGCATTGGGCAGTTCGTCTGCAGCGGCCACCAGCTGCTGAAATGTAACGGCCGTGGGGTATGGGTGGCAGAGGGCGCGTGCGAACGTGAATGACCGCGATGCGTTTGTCTGCCAAATGAACGTACAGACCTGTGCAGGAGGTAACACATGAATAGCCCGAGAAAATCGTTATTTACCTGGTTGTTGGCGTTGGCGGCATTATCACTGTCGATGTCGTCAGTCGCCGATGACAACCCGGCATTCTGGCGACATCAAGTCACCGGTGATTTTGATACCGTTTATGCCCACCTCAAGTCGGGCCTGGAGACAGGCCAGTTTCTTATTTCGGGGGAAGAGAACCTGGCGGCCGGTCTGGAAAACAACAAACACATGTTCGGAAAAGAGGATTGGAACAAGATCGGCTTCAAAGAGGTCAAGGCGGTGCATTTCTGTTCCATTCTGTTCAATCAGGAAGTCTTCAATATCAATATGGAATGGTCGGTATTATGCCCGTTCAAGGTGGTCGTCTATAACATGAAAAAAGATCCTAAAAAGGTGTCCATATTGATGGTCAGGCCCAGTTACATACTCGAAAAAGACAAGACCAAGCAGGCCAAGGACATCGGAAAGAAGATCGATGATCGAATTTTCGGCGCCATCACGAAAAGTGTACGCATGGAGATACCATGAGACATGGGCATCGGCGAGCTGGCGCTCTTTACCCTCAATGCCACGCGCCCGCATGCGCAGCGTATCGCAGACCGTCTGGGCGTGACGCTGTGCGCGCATGAGGAACGCGAGTTCGAAGACGGCGAACACAAGGCGCGTCCACTCGAGAGCGTGCGCGGCAAGGATGTCTTTCTAGTTCAGTCCCTGTATGCCGACACCACGCAGTCGGTGAATGACAAGCTGTGCCGGATGATATTCTTTAGCGCCACGTTGCGCGACGCCGGGGCGGGGCGTATCACGCTGATCATGCCGTATCTGTGTTATGCCCGGAAGGAGCGCAAGACACAGGCGCGCGACCCGGTTACGTCCCGTTATGTGGCCATGCTCATCGAGTCCGCCGGTGTCGACACGGTGGTCACGCTCGATGTGCACAGCCTGGCCGCCTACCAGAATGCCTATCGCTGCCGGACCGAGCACATCAGCGCGCAAGGATTGTTTGTCGACCACTTCAGCAGCAGGCTCGCCACTCAGCCAATAGTCGTGGTATCGCCCGACCCCGGCGGTATAAAACGTGCGGACCGCTTCCGGCAGGCCCTGGAGCGGTCTCTGGCCAGTCAAATCCCCCTGGCGACCATGGAAAAACACCGGGCCTTGGGTGTGTTGTCCGGCGAGCGCCTCGCGGGCGACGTGGACGGGTCGGTGGCGATCATTATTGACGACATGATCGGGACAGGGTCGACGATAGCACGCGCCGCTGCCGCGTGCCGCCGTGCGGGCGCGGTCGCCGTGCATGCCGCCGCCACGCATGGGCTGTTTCTTGCCGGCTGTGTCGAGCAACTGGGCAACGCAGATCTTGCGACGATCCTGGTGACAGATTCCGTGCCGCCCTTTCGTCTGGCGGGTTCAGCCTTGTGCGACAAGGTCGTGGTGCTGGATACCTCCGCGCTATTGGCGGACGTGGTGCGTTGTCTGCATACCGATGGTTCTATCGTTGCCTTGATGTCGCCGTAACCCGGGCGCCTTCTAAGGCAGAAGCGCACAGTAACCGCAAGCCATCTCCAGATAGCGCGCCGCCAGGCGGATCCATTTATCCTGGTCTTTGATCAGCGGATCGCCGGTGTGCCACACCGATATCCCGCAGCGGAAGGCCGACCAGTTGGCTTTGTAGAAATTCTCCAGGCCAGACGCGGGGGTGTCGCCGGTGGCCTCGATGTAAGCGGAAGTGAATACCGCACCCACGTTCGGATACGCCAAGCGCTCGCATTCCATGGCGAGAAAGGCGAGTTCGTCGAGCGGATCGAGCAGGCGGAAATCCCGGTTGAATTCGAGGCAATCGATGATCACCGGATTGTCCGCCAGACAGATGTGCTCGGGCCGCAGATCGCCGTGCGCCTCGATGATGTGCCGGCCCGCGGCGCGCGCGCCCAGCAGGTCCTGCTGGTGATGGATGTAGGCGTCCAGTCGCGTCGCGACTTGGTCTATGGTTTTTGCAGGCAGGGCGCCGGGTGCCTGCGACATGGCGGTGATGTTCCTCTGCAGACGCGACCTTAGACGGTCCAGGTAGTCCGCCGGCGTCATGGCTACCGGTGCTGCGCGGCGGTAAAAATCGGCAAGCACCTGGGCGGTGCGCTGCAGAGAGTCGCCATTCAGTGTCCCGTGCCGCATCTGATAATCGAGCAGGCAGGTCTCCGGGAGCCTACGCATTTTCACCAGCCAGTCGACAACCTCGCCGTTCCCCCCGAGCGACAGTGCGCCGGCCGGATCTTCGACCAAGGCCACGACGTCGAGATAGATGCCAGGCGCGAGGCGCGCATTCAGGCGCACTTCGTCCTGGCAATCCATGCGCCGGCGCGTGACGCTGCTGAAGTCGAGGAAATCGTAACGCACCGGTTTTTTCAGCTTGTAAACGTAGTCATCGCCGAGAAATATCCACGACATGTGAGTCTCGACGGCGCGGATGGCGGATGGTCGCTCCGGGTGGTTCTCTGGGCAGGATAGGAAGGCGACCTTGGCGGCAAGGGGGGCGCCGGGATTATCCGAAGCTAGCGGCATAGCCAGGCCCTGTTGTGACGATCCTGGCAGGAATCATTTCATATAAGATTGTCAAACACCACTTCCCCCTATGAACAATTCCGTAGGGGGTGTATACCCATATACGCCTCTGTGGGCAGAGGCAACCACGACCAGAATATTGAGGTATATATGACTATACAGACCTTGGGTTCCAAGAGACTCGGAGTATTCATGACCTCGATCGGCCTGTGCGCCTGTCTGGCGGAGTGCGCGCACGCCGATACGCGCGAGGTGGTCGTCTATCCGGGTTTCGGTGCCAGCCGTTTCGTCCTGGAGGGCCGGGTGATCGAGGCGCGCGGCGACGAGCTAGAGGCGGCGGACGACTCCTGGTTTGTGAATCTCAAGCGAACGCTGCGGCGCTTGATCAGCGACGAGCAGAAAAAGGTGGTACTGCGCGTGCGGGTCGGCGCGGGTGAGTGGCGCGCAGTGACCGACGCGGAAGGCTATTTCCGCCTCGAGGCACCGCTGCCGTCGGGCAGCACTGCGGGCTGGCAGGTGGTGGAGGCCGCGACAGAAAGCGGCGATGCCAAGGCCACGGGCGCACTGCTCGCGGTGCCGGCGGAAAACCGGTTGGGGATCATCTCCGATCTGGACGACACGATACTGGTGTCGGACGTGGCGGACAAACCGGCGCTGGTGCGCAAGACGCTGTTCGTGAATTATGCGCAGCGTCAGGCGGTGGCGGGCACGGCGGAATTCTACAGCCGGCTCGCGCAGCGCAACCCGCGCCCGGAGGCGGCGCCTATATTCTATCTGTCGGCGTCGCCCCGCCAGCTGCAGACCGGTATCCAGGTCTTCCTCGATAAAAACAATTTTCCGCGCGGAGTGCTTATCACCAAGAAGGTCACCAACGATAAGACCAGCGACCCACTGACCGATCAGGTGCGGTATAAGGTCGAGCGCATCGAGCAGTTGCTGGCGGCGCTGCCGCAGGTGCGCTTCGTGCTGGTGGGTGACGACGGCGAGCACGATCCGGAGACCTATGACGAGATCCGCCGCCGCCACCCCGAGCGCATCGAGGCGGTGTGGATCCGCAAAGTGAATCGGGATGCGGCGCGCCCCGTCTTTCCAGGGCAGCGGGATCTGACGGCGGCCTTGGCCGGGGCGGGCAAGCCATAGCGTCGGACACACTGGGCACTTTACAGATCGGGCATTGATGGCCGAATCGGGTGGCAATCCCGCCCGATATGGCATGCGAGCGACGCGCTATAACGTCTGGTTCGCTGTCGGCGGAACAGAAAGTGTCGGAATTTACAGGCATATCTTACTGTGCCATCGGTTGGCATGGGTGGAGTGAAGAGTGGTACGAGTCTTGCGATATGCAGGGTGTCGCGCTTAAGCGTAGCGGCGGGAATAAAATTGATTGTGGAGGCGTCCTACAGGGGCATGGCCGCCGCCAGCGGCTTTGGCGCAGGACTATCTTAACGGGTGCCCGATATCGGGCGCGGTCTGTTCACATCCATTTTCGATAAACAAAAAATCCCGTCCACATCAGAGGAAAAGGGAATCCTTGGAGTATTGCTTGGAGAGTTTCGCGGTTAGCCGTGTTGTCTAGCTGTCGGCTGAATGACCGACGATAGTGTTTAGATCAACAGCATTAGGAGAAATTTTTTATGCAGTTCAAGAAGAGGGTTTTACTCTCAACCATGCTTGTGAGCATGACGCTGGGAGCATCGGCTTACGCCGGCACCACTGGCACCACCAGCACCAAGGAAATTACCATCATTCAGATGGGCGATGTCCACGGCCACCTCATGCCGCGCCCGAACGTACGCAGCGACGGCGTCGGCCGCATGGAAGGCGGTCTGGCGCATATGAAGACCAAGATCGACAAGATTCGCAGCGACAACAGAAACAACCTGTTGATCAACACCGGCGATACCACGCAGGGTTCCGGCGAGGCGTTGTACACACGCGGTCAGGCGTTGGTCGATGTGATCGATCTGTTCAAGGTCGATGTCTTCGCCCCCGGCAACTGGGACTTCGTCTACGGAAAGCCCCGCTTCGTCGAACTGTTCTCCGCCACGACATACCCGGCAACCACGACCACCTCAAAGCGTTGGGGTGCGATTGCGGCAAACGTGTATCACGCGGGCGTGACCCCGGCAGCCACCATACTGCCGCCGACTATGTTTAAAAATGTGGGCGGATTGAAAATCGGCATCATCGGTTGCACCACCAATCGCGGACCGCAAGCGGTCGGCACGTGGGTCACCGACGGATTGACCTACACCGATTGCGCCGCCGAAGTAAAGGCCAACGCCGCTGCGTTTCGCAGCGCCACGCGCCCATCGACGGGTGACAAAGATCCGGGCGGCGCGGTCGACCTGGTGATCGTGGCGTCCGAGATCGAGATCGGACGCAACATCCAACTGCTCAGGGAACTGACTGCGGAGCAGCATGTTGACATCGTGTTTAACGCCGACATGCACGAGGAGGTGTCCAAGCCCATCCTAGTGACGACCGCCGCCGGGTTGAAGTCCATGGTCGTGGAGCAGGGCATGGACGGCACCGCGCTGGGGGAGATGAAACTGAAAGTGGATTCATCCTTGCCGGTGGGTCAGAAGATCGCGCTGTGGACGTACAAGCAGCACCGCATCGATGACAGCCTGGAGGAGGACGACGACGTCAAAAAGAAGATCGCCGCGGTGCGCAAGCCGTATACGCGTTACGGCTATGTGAAGCCAACTACCTGCGACGCCACCAGCATCTACTGGAACATGTTCAGCGAAACCTGCTTGCACGGTCCGTTGGACGCCGTAGTGGGCGCCTCCGACGTGGCCCTGCATCGCAGCAACTTCAGCGATGAAGCGGTTCCGGCGGTGCTCGAAGGCTCGTCGCACAACTGGATTGCGGATGGTATCCGCTGGTGGTCAGGCGCCGACGCCTCCACCATACGCGGCTTCCGTTACGGCACCACGATCAGGGCCGGTTCGTACCTCACGCGCAACGACCTGTTCCACTACGTGCCCATCGGCCCGCGCGTGGCCAAGGTGTCACGCATCACTGCCACCCAGTTGCGTAACCAGATCGACAACTCCTCGCGCTCGGCCTTCGGCCAGGATCCCGATATCGACTGGCGCGGCGGCTGGATGTTTGGCTACAGCGCGGCTGGGTTCAGCCTGAAGTTCGATCCATACTCGGTCAGCCTCGTGGACAACAACGCGAATAACGGTAACCCGTTGTATGCGCCTGTCCCTGCGGGAACCTACGACAAGTTTGCCGCCTACCGCAAACCGTCGCGCGCACGTGATCTGACTGTGAGCGTGCCCTGCGCCTCGTTGCCGACGGGTGAGCAGGCGGGTTGCGTCGATTCGGCACTGACGCACATCACCAACAACACCAACGGCGACTGGACGCCGACCTGGAGTGCTGCGTTTGTCGATGCCAACAATCTGCCCGTCACCCAGACGATCTACAACCTGAACCCCGGCAACGGCACCACCGACGTTCCGTGGAAGCTCACGGCGGTCGGCATCACCAAGCCGCTCCAGGCCCCGGCGATGAGTGCGGCAGGCTACTGGTATCGCAGGACACCGCAGACCATCAATAACTGCGAGAACTGCTTCCCGTCTGGCACCTCCAACGACAAGACGTTGTCGCCCGCTACGCCGTACCTGTTGCCGGTGAATGCGGATGCCAGCGGCAACCCAATGCTGGGTGCGAACGGCATCCCGGTCGTCAAGGTGTATACCCAGGCCGACGCCGACGCCGGTTTGATCCCGGCCGGCTACAAAGTGGGCGACTGGATCCCTGGCGCGGACGGCAAGCCGCAGTCCGAAGGACGTGCCATCGATCTGGTTGAGATTCTGGAACAATATCTCAAGGTCGCCAACGCCAATACCACGACCGGCCGCGTCACATTATGGAACGGCGCGACACTGCCGGGCCGTGGTGTATTCGGCTTCCCGGTGATGCAACCCTTGTGTGGCACCATCGGCTTGGATATTAACGCTTACGTCTGTCCGTAATGGGTTAAAACAAAAAGAGTTCCTTGTTGTAACACTCCCACCGCCAGGCGCTAATCGCGCCTGGCGGTTTTCTTTAAATGTGTAGTGCCCTACCTAAGAGCCATATTAAGGCCTCTGGATATCGTTTCGCCTACTGACATAAGGGTGTCAGTAGGCGGCTGATAGGCTCAATCTCCCTTAACCACCAACAAGGACTAAAGACATGAGCCTGCAAGCAATGAAACAACACGGTGTATTCAGCTGGAATGAACTGGTGACCACGGATGTACCCGCTGCCAAGGCGTTTTATCGCGAGGCCTTGGGTTGGGATTTAAGTGACATCAAGGCCGGCGATATGGGTTACACCATGGCCAAAATGGGCGACCGGGAAGTGGCGGGCATCATGACGATGCCCCATGACGCCCAGGGCATGCCCCCCACCTGGGGTTCCTATGTCACCGTGGACGATGTGGACGCCCGGGTGGCGCGGGTGACGTCCCTCGGTGGTAAACTCTGCGTGGCCCCGCGGGATATCCCCAATGTGGGACGCTTCGCGATTATTGCCGACCCGCAGGGTGCGATGCTGGCGATGATTACCTATTTCCATAAGGAGTAATGGCAATGGCGAACCGCTTTTTCTCTCAGGCAAGTTTCGATTTCCTCTCCAAACTGGACGCGAATAATAATCGTGACTGGTTTAATCGCCACAAGCAGGAGTATGAAGACGCGGTTCGCACACCGGCCCTGGATTTCATCGCCGCCATGGCCGATGATCTCGCGGCCATTTCCCCCCACTTTCTGGCATCGCCGCGGAAAGTGGGGGGTTCATTGATGCGTGTGTATCGCGATGTGCGCTTTGGCCGGGACAAGCGCCCGTTCAAAACCAATGTCGGCATCCAGTTTCGCCACTTCATGGGCAAGGATGTGCACGCCCCGGGCTTCTACGTGCATCTGGAACCGAAAGAGTGCTTTGTGGGTGTCGGTATCTGGCATCCGGATGCACCGGCCTTAAACAGTATCCGAACATCCATCGTGGAAAATCCCAAGGCCTGGGTAAAAGTCAGCCGGGAGAAGACCTTTGCCCGCAAATTCGAACAGGCCGGCGACTCCCTGAGCAATCCCCCGCGCGGCTATGCCAAGGATCATCCCCTGATGGAAGATATCAAACGCAAGGATTTCATCGCCATCACGCCGCTGAATGAAAAGCGCGTGGTGTCCACGGTCTTTAAGACCGACGTGGTAAAATCTTTTCAAACTGCCGTGCCCTATATAGAGTTTTTATGTGAGTCACTGGAGTTGCCCTTCTAACCCATGCGCCGCGCCGATCGTTTGTTTCAGATTATTCAGGGCCTGCATCACGATCGTGTGGTGACCGCAAAACACCTGGCACAAACGCTGCAAGTCTCCGAGCGCACCATCTACCGCGATATCCAAGACCTGTCCCTTTCCGGCGTACCCATTACCGGCGAGGCCGGGCAGGGCTATCGTCTGATGAAGGGCTTTCATTTATCGCCCCTGATGTTTAACGAAGAGGAACTGGCGGCCCTGTTGCTCGGTGCCCGCATGGTGCAAACGTGGACCGACCAGGGCCTGGCAAAGGCCGCCCAACAGGCCATGGCCAAGATCGAGCACGTGATCCCCGACCACCTGAAGCCCGAGCTGGCACGGCAAGAGATCCTGGTGCCGGATTTTTCCTTCAACATGGCGGTGGCGGAAGAACTCGAAGCCTTGCGCGGCGCCATCAAACAGCAACGCAAGGTACACTTCGACTACCAGCGCGAGGACGGCGAAAAATCCGTGCGCACCGTACACCCCCTCGGCCTGTTTTACTGGGGCAAGATATGGACCCTGGTCGCGTGGTGCGAACTGCGGGACGGGTTTCGTCATTTTCGCCTGGATAGGATGAGCAATGTCGCGAAGCTGGAAGAGCGCTACGTGTTGGTGCAAGGCAGGACCTTGCAGGATTTTCTGGCGCAGTGCGGGGAGTGATAGAGGCGGGGAAGGTGGGGCGATAGCATTTAGTCATGTTGGCTCGACTTTGGAGTGCGGGAGCTCGCTCCTGTTTTTTAATATGGCTCTTAGGTAGGGCACTAAACCTTAATAGCGGCGGCAAGCCGCCGCACTCCATAAAGCCGCCCACAAGCCACGGCACCCTTTCGGCGAGTAGCGCAGACTCGCCCATCTTCCCCATGCAGGGTGCTGCGTACTACTGACTTTGGTGATCGTCACTTAATAGGCAGGCCGTTCTTCGGTGCTGCTGCAGTAAAGTCTATATCGGCTGCGGTTCTTGAAGTATAGTGGCACTGTACCGGCCGACTATCACTTCGATCGAGGGAAATCCTATGTCGCTTTTGTTCTCAAAGACCGTTCTCGGACCGCTGACGTTGCAGAATCACCTGGTTATGGCACCGTTGACACGCAGCCGTGCCATCGACAATATTCCCAACGAACTCATGGCGCAGTACTACGCCGAGCGGGCCGCCGCGGGACTCATCATCACGGAAGGCACCTCCCCGTCGCCGAACGGGCTCGGCTATCCACGGATACCCGGAATCTTCTCAGCGGCGCAGGTCGCCGGATGGAAACGTATCACCGACGCGGTGCACCCAAAGGGCGCGAAGATGTTCATACAGCTCATGCATACCGGGCGTGTCTCCCACGTCCTCAATCTGCCCGCGGGTGCGCGCGTGATCGCCCCTTCCGCCATAGTAGCGGCCGGTGAAATGTACACCGATGCCGAGGGCTTGAAGCCGCATTCCGTACCGCAGGCGATGACCGAGGCGGACATCAAGACCACCATAGAGGAATATGTGCGCGCGGCGAGAAACGCCATGGCGGCGGGATTCGACGGTGTTGAGCTGCACGGCGCGAATGGTTACCTGCTGGAACAATTCCTGCGCCCGAACTCGAATCGGCGCACCGATGGTTATGGTGGCTCGATCGAAAACCGGGCGCGCTTTGTCTTCGAGGTCGCCGAGGCGGTGGTGGGGGCGATAGGCAAGGACAAGGTCGGCATACGGCTCTCGCCGTTCGGTGTATTCAACGACATGCCGATCTACGATGCGATGGAGGCGGATTATACCTATCTGGCGCAACAGCTCGATGCGCGCGGACTGGTTTATATCCACCTCGTGGATCATTCCCCCATGGGCGCGCCACCGGTGCCCGATTCCATGAAGGCGACATTCCGCAAGGCGTTCAAGCGCACGCTGATTCACTCCGGCGGTTACGATGCGGTGCGCGCGGAGAGCGATCTGGCCGCGGGTCGGTGCGATCTCGTCGCCTTCGGGCGTCCTTTCCTCGCCAATCCGGATTTGATAACCCGCTGGAAAACCGGCGCGATGTTGAATGCGCCCGATCCCAATACGTTCTATACGCCGGGACCAAAGGGGTATACCGATTACCCGGCATTGGCCTAGTCGCCGCATGTCACCTGTGTGATTGGAGTGCGGGAGCTCGCTCCCGCATTTACTGCGAAAGTAAATTACCCTGGGCAGGCGGTATCTCAGACATCAAAAGCTTCGAGCAAGGCATCGAGCGATAAGATATTGCCCAACGCTTTGTTGTCCGATATACATCCTATTCCGCCTGTTGCAGATACGCCTTCCACCCGCCGAGACGGGTGATTTCCTGCGCGGCTTGTACGCCGTAGGGCTCACACACGAATCCCGACAACCAGCGTCCGTCGTCCAGCTCTACCTTGCCCACCGCCAGGGGCGCGGGGATGGCGGCGACGAAACTGCCGAGTTGTTCCGTTGGCACGGCCCAGACCTCCACCTCGATGCGCGCGCCCTGGTGGGGGTCGCGTACCAGACCGGGTCGATGTGGCGGTCCACCGGGCAGGGCGTATAGGCGATAGTGGGGCGAGGTGGTGGTGCGTTGCAGCAGCACGGCGCCGCGCTCGGTCAATTGCCAGTTTAACGGCAGGCCGGTGAGATGGGCACCGCACACCACGAGGGGAATTTTGTCCGCGTGGATAATGGCACGGGTGGCGATACTCTCCGCGATTGTGTCCAGCGTACCCAGCGGCAGCCGCAGCGCCTGCTGCCAACGGAGGGCATAGGACAACAGCTTGCGATCCTGCATCGCCGGTGCGACAAAACTCACGCCCCAGGGCAGGCCGTTGTCGAGAAAGCCGGCGGGCATGGCGACGGCGGCGCAGTCCAGGAGGTTAAGATAATTCGTGTAGTAACCGAGGTTGCTGTTCAGTTTGGTCGGTTCCGCTTGGACCTCGGCGATGGTATAGAGGGTGCCCGTGGTGGGGGTAAGCAAGAAATCCACGCTGTCGAGTACCGCGCGCGCCCGTCGCCGGTAGTGTTGCAGGCGGTATTCCGCCTTGAAGCTGTCGACGGCAGTCTTGTCCCGAGCGCCACCGATGATGTTGCGAATCACCGGCAGGAGCGCCTTCGGCCGTTGTGTAATGATGTCTTCGATGGCGACAAAGCGCTCCGCGATCCAGGGGCCTTCATACAACAGGCGTGCGGCCTCGAGGAACGGTGTAAAGTCCACTTCGACTTTTTCGCCGCCCAGGGCTTGCAGCTGTGCCATGCTGGTCTGGTACAGCGTCTGCGCCGAGGTATTACCAAAAAAATTCAGTTGTGCCGGCCGCGGCACGCCGAAGCGGAACGACTCCGGCGGCAGGCCGTAGTGCCTGCGGTTGTTGGCGAACGGGTTGTGTCGTGCGTAGTCGTCCTGTGGATCAAACACCGCCGCCTGCTCCAGCACGGCGTTGGCATCGTCCGTGGTCAGGGCGAAGATACTGACGCAATCCAGGCTGCGGCAGGCGCGTACCACGCCCTCCATGCTGAGCAATCCGCGGGAGGGTTTGACGCCGATGATATTATTAAACGCCGCCGGTACCCGCCCCGATCCGGCGGTGTCCGTGCCGAGGGAAAACGACACCAGACCGAGCGCCACCGCCACCGCGGAGCCGGAACTGGAGCCGCCGGAGATGTAGTCCGTATTGAAGGCATTGTGGCACGCCCCCCAGGGCTCGGGGGAGCGGGTGCCCACCAGTCCGGTGGCGAACTGATCCATATTGGTTTTGCCTATGGGGATGGCACCGGCTTGAATCAATTGCTCAACCACGAACGCGGA
>JAYSOL010000187.1:0-1594 GCA_043723045.1 Gammaproteobacteria bacterium
CACCGAGGGACGCAAAAACCGCCCCGACCAACAGAAACGTTCTTAGCATTCGTTTCACGCCCACCTCCTGAAGATCGGTCGGCCACAGCGCCCGGCACATGGCTGGCACTTACTTGTCATGGCAAACCACACAAATTTCGGGCACGCGCAGCCGCTTGGGCGCGTCCGCGCCCCTGGACGCAGCGGCATCCATCGGCACGCCCTTGGCGTGTGGATTATGGCAAGTCCCGCAGAATACCTTCCCCGTTCCGGGTTCCAGCGGCAGCCGCACATCGTTTTTTTTCTGCACACGCTGCATCTGTCGGACTATGCCGGGCGACGGTACGACCAGGTGATTGGGCTGGCCATTTCCACGGAAGGAAAACGAACCCGGGTGCGGTATCCAGACGTGACAGCCGGTACACATGCTTGACAGGTCGCGCGGATCGTTAAAGCCGACATCCTCGATCGCATGCGCGCCCTTTAATTCTTTTGCATCGCTATGGCAGATGCGGCAACTGTCTTCGCGGGGCGTGCCGTCTTTGGCCACCTGGTCGTGCGCATTGAGGCGCTGGTAATAACGCGGATCGTGACAGCGATAACACAGATCCGTGCGCTGCCGATAAGGCCCATCGCGGAAGAACAGCGGATTGAGGTCGCGTTTGCGCGCGTTCCCGGGCAGGCATTGCATGGGCAGATCGTGGCAGGTGACACAGCCGATATTGCCGCCGCTGCGCTTCATCACCAGGCGGAAGGAGGCCGGCATGCGCGCCTGCATTTCCTTCGACAGCGGCATGCCGACCGGATGGATATAGCTATGCGATGAGGGATACGCGTGGCAGGTGTTGCACAGGCGGTCGATGTCCTTATCTCGCAAGCGGGTGTCGGCCTTCGAGGGCGTGCCGTCGTGGCAGGCCTGACAGGCATCGCGGCTCCAATGCGGGTTGAGGGTTTGTTCGGCGGCCACGGAACCCGGCGTCGCCGGGGTCTTGGCCGGCGGTGCCAACAGGCTTTTTTCAGTCGACGTCGGCACGGTCTTGCTCTCCTGGGCCTGGGTATTACTGGCCATCGACAACATCATCGCCGCCAGCAACAACGGCAGCGCGGTCGCGCACGTCGTTGCCCGGACCCGCGCACACCGCCGACCGACGGAATGGGTGACGCTGGCCAATCGCATCATAGTCTGGCGCCTCGGATAAAACCGTTGGTTCGGTCTTAATGTGTACCAACCCATATTATCCGCATTGACCTGAATCAACTATCACACATCGACCCGCATCGCGCATGCACTGCCGTGATCGCTCACGTCCTCGGCACCGAAACAGCGGATCGCGCACAGCTCTGGTAGTCGGCGCAACGGGCAGCCCGCCCAGCGCTCCCTGCTATCGCGCGCTATCACCCCGGTCACCTGCCACCGCCATAGGTCTCGGGGTTATGATTTTCTCCGTGACAGCTCAAATAACATCGACCGCTGTTGGTGCCGGTCGATTCGAAGCGCAGAATCCCGGAAGAGCTCGGCGACACCACCTGGGTGTTGAAATTGATCAACTTGCTGTTGTTGAGGCTGTTACCCTGCGTGAGGCTGATACCATGCGCGTCGTGGCAGGTACTGCAG
>JAYSOL010000188.1:0-3020 GCA_043723045.1 Gammaproteobacteria bacterium
CCTGCATGAGCCGCTCGCGTTCCTTCGGATCTTTGGCTTGCATGATCTTGTGCATCTGCTCGTGCATCTTGAGCATGTTCTCCTGCATCATACCCATGGACATGATGCCTTCCTGACCGGCCGGAGACTTGGCCGGTTTCGTCGCCGCAGGTTTGCCGGATGCACCCTGCTCGGGATGATGTGCATCGTCGGCATGCACCGCACCCGACAGACTTAGCGCGAGTACCATTATTCCAATTATACTTTGATACATGGGATGTTCTCCTTTGTCATCGCGACGGGTGCCGCGTTGGCGTCTATCTGTACACCTGTGCGTAACACAGGTCAAGCCTCCGCGATCAGGCTGGCGCTCTCGATCAAATGACAGACATTGTCGGAGCCCAGCACTTCCACCGGCATGTCCTCCCAGAGATTCAGGGCCTGCTCCATGCGCCGTTGCAACTGGACCAGATCTTGGATCCGGCCATGGTTCTCATCGATGCGCCGACGCAGAATCTCCCTGACTTCCCTGCAAGGAACCTGACCCATGGCGTTGAGTAGCAGGAAATGTCCGATCTCGTCCAGGGTGTAACCGAGGCGCTGGGCTTGGCGGATGAACCGCAATCGATCGATATCGGTATGCCGATACAACTTGTAGCCGTTATTGGGATCGCGCGCAGGATCGAGTAACCCAATGCGGGTGTAATAGCGCACCACGTGCGGGGGGATACCACCATGGCGTGAAAGCTGGGCAACGGTCATCATTTTCGTTAGCTCCATATTATGCCCGGGTAAACACGCCATAACACGCGGACGGACCGGCCTATGGCGGGAGAACACTTCGTCTTGTGGGTGACATCAGACGCCATACTGGCGCAGCATCACTGCGCCAGTATAAATGGCGAGCACATCACTTATAACAACAGATGGGCGTAGAGAAGATAAAAGCGCGGGGTCGACGTTCGTCGATCGGTCGGTGGCCGCAGTATCGGTTGCTCGGGCACCTCCAGTAATTCGAGGTCGGAGATGGCCGTTCTGTGCCATACCGGTGAGCCGTCCGACGGCGCCAAAAGGGCCTGGCTTGAAGTCAGGAAAGGATTAGAGTCGACCCAATGAGCGCAATGATCTTCCGTGCCACCGCTCGGCGTGTCCGGCGTAGAATGGCTATGCCCCGTTTCAGGGTGATCGTCGGTGTGGTGGTTAGCCGTGGAAACCGGCGCGGCATAGGCGCTCCCGAACAGCGTGCAACACGGTACGGTGACCAGGGCCAGTGACACTATGATCAACGACACGAACAGACGCGTCAGCGGGTTGTGGCGCCAATGGCCGGGACGAACTGAACCCGCCGCATCGGCGGGCGCCGTGCTGGAAATATGCATGACCAGACGCACTGGTTTCTGATACTTCATTTAGGCAACCTAACACCCGGTAACAGGTTTATCATTGATATACGTCAAAAAACGAATCGAGTCCGCTGGTGGCGGAACGCCGCGCCGGCACGTGCCCCCATGTTACGCACTCCCAAATAATCGCTTAGCTAATGTTGGGTGACAAATATTTCGATATTAATCCTTGACGAATACCTTGGCCTTCATGCCGGCCTCAAAATGGCCCGGTGTATGACAGGCAATTTCCACAGTACCGGCCTTGGCGAACTGCCATATCAACTCCCTGGTCACGCCGGGCGCAAGGTCGAGGGAGGCCCCGTCGTTGTGTTGCATATCTGGCATTGTCGCCATCATTTCCGCGTGTTCACGCTGTTCGGCGCTGGTTCCGAGAACAAACCCGTGCTTCTGCTTGCCGGCATTCGTCACCACAAAGCGCACGGTCTCACCGGACTTCACCTCAAACGTATTCTTGTCGTAGCGCATTGTGTCGAGGGCGATTATCTTGATGCTACGGTTGACATTCGTGGATATGCCGACCCGCCCAGCGGACGACATTTCGTCGTCGTGTGTGTGAGCATGTCCATCACTTTCTTTTGCCTCCAGTCTCCCGGATATAGGCGACCCTTGATGCCCAGCACCTGCCCACACTATGGACATCGGTATGCCAAGCGCCAGGAGACCTGCAAGAACTGCCTGCTGCATTTTCATAAATCGTATCCTCTGTTTTGATCATTGCGTTTCATAAAATCGGCCACCACACCACTGGGCCGAACCGGCCGAGTCAAGACAGTACCGCGCGTTGCTTCGAGCCGGACTATCGTTCCACTTTCTGTCATTTGAGTTTTAACAGCTCCACCTCGAATGGCACTTACTTAAGTCCTCGCACGTGTAGGGTGGGCGATGCCCACCCTACAAACCCTGTCATCCACAATGTGATATCTGCAGTCGTTGTCCGCCCTGCCCAGGGGCTCACCCGGTATGGGCAGTTTGTGCAGCGGCGGCCACGGCACCTCAAGAAAAGTAGCTCTCGACCAGTTTGTCCAGCGTCCGCCTCAGCGTGGCCTCGTCCGTGGCATGTATCTCGGCGTAGACCGCCGGGGCGATGCGGGTGAACGCGTCCAGCAGCGTGGGGTCGAAATGGAGCCCACGCTCCCGCGCCAGCATGCCCATGGCGTCGTCGAAACCGAACGGTTCCTTGTAGGGACGGCACGCGACCAGGGCGTCGAAGACGTCCGTGATGGCGAAGATTCGGGCGTTCACCGGTATCGCCTCACCCTGGAGGCCGCGTGGGTAGCCGCTGCCATCGTATTTCTCGTGATGACACTCCACGACGTCGCGTGCGTGCTGCAGCCACTCGGACTTGCTCAGGATCTCCACGCCGAGCGGCACGTGGGTGCGCATTACGCGCGTCTCCTCCTCGCTGTGCCGGCCGTGCTTGAGCAGGATGGTGTCGCTTACGCCGATTTTGCCCACGTCGTGCAGGAAGGCCCCGGCGATCAGTCGCTGGAACTGCGCCCGGTCGAGGCCGACCGCCTCGGCGAGGCGCACGGCATACAGGGTGACACGGTGGTTGTGGGTACCCGTGTCCGAGTCGCGCAGGGCGACGGCGCTGCCGAGTACCTGCATCAGCTCGATGTTTCCCTTCAGGAGATC
>JAYSOL010000189.1:0-8393 GCA_043723045.1 Gammaproteobacteria bacterium
TGTCTCGTCATCAAAGATGCCGCGCTCTTGCGGCAACACATTCAACGGGCGCTCGGCCATAAAGTCGGCCGGCACATCGACTGCATGCAACAACTCGAAGAACTCGTTCCAGGTCTTGGCGCCAGGTCGATTTGACAGCACCACATCGCCCGTCGCATCGTCTCGCGTGACATACACCTCGTCACCCTCGAAACGGAATTCAACCGGAAGGCGGACCGCCTGACTGGCCCCATTCTTGAACAGCTTCGCAACACGTGTCTCGATCATCATGACTCTCCTGGCCAGGGTTGAATAGTATATGTAACAGTATATACTTTTCCCCGTGAGAGTCGATTTTTCTTTGAGTATGGCCAAAATGAGGGTTGGCCGGAATTACGGTTTTTTCGCAAAAAACAATTTAATTGAATGATTTATAAAGAAAATTTTAATCTGAAATTCAGCGGTTCGATTTCCCGTTCCATATCCAGCGGATATACCGATATTGCTTGGTACGCGTTGCTGGGCTGAACATCACATAATATTCATTTGACTGTGTCTCAAGAATTAATATTGACTGCATTCTGCTTGAGGAATTTTTGAAGCCTGAAGGCACAACACAATCATTCTCTTAAGCACCTTCACGATAATACTACCGCAACTTTTCTCAAGACACAGGAGGTCGAAACATATTTTGAGCTTCTTCCGCCGGCACCACCGGCACCACCTAGGCCACCCCTACTACTAGCATCCATGTTTGAGTCTCCCTTTGGTGGGGATTACGCGGTCATCTATGAGACTTTGCAAACTCTAACCGAACGCTACCCGTGTTAGGGGGGGCGTACACGATCGATGCGTCAGGTCATCCGGCGGGAACGGGACTGGATTGGATCACGCTTTACGACACTACTGCCAACGGTGGATTTATCCGGTTGTCCAATAAACACCAGGACGCGCGTGATGTAACCCCCCTGCTGGACCCCTGCATTGTTAACGCGAAGAAATCCTAACTACGGGTTTAAACAATCTTCTTGGCCGTTGCGAACAAGGTAAAGAAGTTGCGTGTGGTGATCGTGGCGAGTTCGTCCAGGCTGCATTGACGCAGTTCCGCCAGTGTCTCCGCCACATGGCGCACATAAGAAGGTTCGTTGACCCTGCCGCGGTGCGGCACCGGTGCCAGATACGGGGAGTCGGTCTCGATCAACAGCCGGTCTTCCGGTACCTGCAGGGCCACCTGGCGCAAAGCCTCGGCGCTCTTGAAGGTGACGATGCCGGAAAACGAGATATAGAAATTGAGATCGAGGGCGGCGCGCGCCGTGTCCCAGTCCTCGGTGAAGCAATGCATGACGCCGCCGATGTCCTGGGCGCGCTCCTCCCGCATGATGCGCAAGGTGTCTGCAGAGGCCGAGCGTGTGTGAATGATCAGCGGCTTGCCGCTGGTGCGCGCCGCGCGGATGTGGCGACGGAAGCGCTCCTGCTGCCAGGTCATGTCGCCGCTGAGGCGATAATAATCCAACCCGGTCTCGCCGATAGCGACGATGCGCGCATCCTGTGCCAACCCCACCAGCTCCTCGACCGTCGGCTCACGACAGTCTTGGTGATCCGGGTGCACGCCGACGGAGGCAAAGATGTGCGGGTGCGCCTGGGCCAGGGCCAATACCTGGGGGAAATCCTCCAGATTCACCGAGACGCACAACAGATACTCAACCCCCTGGTCGCGGGCGTTCTGCAGTATCTGGGTTAGCTGGCTGGCGAGGGGATCGAAATTGATGTGGCAGTGGGAATCAACCAGGGTCGGCATCGTTACATAGTATGAGTGGGTTTGTCGGAGGTCAGCTGGCCGACGAGCAGGCCTTCAATCTTATTGCGTGCGGCGCCCGAGTCTTTTTCGCTGAACTGGATGCCGATGCCGGCGGCGCGGCTGCCCTGGGCGTTGACCGGCGTGATCCACACCACATGACCGGCCACGGGGATTTTTTCCTTGCTGTCCATGAGGGTCAGCAGCATAAAGACTTCGTCCCCCAGCTTGTAGCTCTTGGTGCTGGGGATAAAAATACCGCCACCGCGCACATACGGCATATAGGCCGCATACAGGGCGCTCTTGTCCTTAATAGTCAGCGACAGCACGCCGGGGCGCGCCATGGAAGCCACGGGATTCATCTTTTCAGCCATTGGGGATTAGCGTCTCGTTGATCGGGTCCAGCGTATCAATACATCTTCCAATAACAACAACTCGTCGAGGGGACCACCCAGGAGATTCCTGCTTTCAGCAAGGATCTCCAGAAAATCAAATAACTGCTTCAAGTCTAACTGCTTCTGGGGCGCTTGCAACCGCTCCCTGGCGTCGGGGTTGGTGCGGATTTTCGTGCCCGGGGCCATGCGGAGCCTGATCCTGTCCGCCACCCAGGCCTCCAGCCATACCAGGCAACGGGCGGCGCCCAGGGTTTTCCAGCGGGCGGCACAGGCGATGGGGTCGGGTTGCGGGCCTGCCAGGGAGGCGATGTCGTCCATTAATTGGCGCCGCTGCGCCAAATAGTCCGTGCGCTTAAGCTCCAAGGCCCGTAGCGGTGCGCCATCGGCCAGGTCCAGGAGCAGCTCGGCATCGGTCGGGTTCCCCCCTTGGGACTGCAACCAGGCCAGGGCCGTGTGGCGTTCGGGACGCGGGAAATCCAGGCGGGTGCAGCGGCTGCGTATGGTGGCGGGCAGTCGGTGGAGTTTGGCGCCCACCAGGATAAGGTAAGACCCGGCGGGAGGCTCTTCCAACATCTTGAGCAGGGCATTGGCGGCGTTCAGGTTCATGGCCTCCGCCGGTGCGATCACGGCGACTTTGCTGGGCGCGCTATGGGGTTTGAGCTGGAGGAAATCCGCCAGGGCGCGGATCTGATCGATCAATATCGCCTTGCCCTGCTCCTCCGGTGCAATCCGGGTGACGTCGGGATGGGTGCCGGCCTGATAAAGACGGCAGCTATGACAATTGCCACAAGGCTGGGCATCCGGGGTCGGCTGGGTGCACAGCAGTCGTCGGGCGAGATGCCAGGCAAAGGCATTTTTGCCTAGTCCCTCGGCACCCGCCAGCAGTAACGCATGGGGCAATCGATCCAGATCCGTCGTCAGGCGATCGGCCTGCGCGCGGTTCCAGGGATGCAGATCGGCGACGGTGTCCGGCGTCATGTCAGCACCTTGCCCAGGACAGCGCGGATTTGCGCTTGCACTTCTGGAATATCCATGGCGGCATTGATGAGGTGGATGCGCCCTGGCTCCTGCGCTGCGCGCGCCAGATAACGCTGACGCACACGCTCGAAGAAATCCTGATTTTCCTGCTCGAACCGGTCGGGCGTACTGCGGTTGCCCGCGCGCTGCAATCCCTGCGCCGTGGGGATATCGAACAACAGGGTCATATCCGGCCGCAGATCCCCCTGGGTCCAGTCTTCCAACACGGCGATGCGCGCGTCGGCGATACCGCGTCCTCCACCCTGATAGGCATAGGTCGCATCGGTGAAACGGTCGCACAGTACCCATTTACCCGCGGTCAGCGCCGGGCGGATGACTTTTTCCAGGTGTTCGGCGCGCGCCGCGAACATCAGCAGCAGTTCGGTGTCGCTCCCCATGCCGTGGCCACGACCCTGCAGCAGGAGATCGCGCACCTGTTCACCGATGTCGGTGCCGCCCGGCTCGCGCGTGCTGATGTGCGCGATGCCCGCATCGGCGAGCAACGTCTGAATATAAGTCAGGCTGGTGCTCTTCCCGGCGCCTTCCGAACCCTCCAGGGTGATGAACTTTCCGCGGTTCATGGCGCGGGCGACGTCACGGGTTTTGCCCGGGGTGCGGCCATCGGCTTGGCCGTGGGCGTGGGTGACGGGTTCGCTGGCGGCGGTTTTTTCGCCGAGCCACCATTGAGCTGGTATTTTACCACCGCCTGATTGTGATCCTGCAGGTTATCGGAAAACACATGGCCGCCGTCGCCGCGCGCCACGAAGTACAGCGCTTTTGTTTCCGCCGGGTTCAGCACCGCATGCAACGCGGCGCCGCTCGGCATGGCGATGGGCGTGGGGGGCAGCCCCTTGATGAAGTAAGTATTGTACGGTGTGCGGGTACGCAGATCCTTGAGACGGATATTGCCGCGATACTGTTCGCCCATGCCATAGATGACCGTCGGGTCCGTTTGCAGGCGCATGCCGATGCGCAGACGCTGGGAAAATACACCGGCGATCATCGGGCGCTCGTCGGCGCGACCGGTTTCCTTTTCCACGATGGATGCCAGGATCAAGGCCTCGTCGGGGTTCTTGAGCGGCACGCTGGTATCGCGCTTGGCCCACTCCGTCTGCAGGAACACATCCATTTTCTGGAAGGCGCGCTGCAGAATGATCAGGTCGGACATGCCAGAGGAGTAATAATAAGTATCCGGATAAAAGCGTCCCTCGGGATGCATGCCGGGATATCCCAGGCTCGCCATGATCTGCTGTGGCTGCAGGCCTTGCAGGGTATGTGTGAGTCGCGGCGCCTTCGCCAGGGTTTCCATAACCTGCTTGAAGGTCCAGCCTTCGATGATGGCCAGCGGATATTCCACCACCCGGCCGGAGATCACCTGTTCCAGCAGCTGCGGCGGGGTGATGCCCTTGCGAAAGCGATACTCGCCAGCCTTGAGATGCCGTTCCTGGCCTTTGAGGTAGGCAAGCCACACCAGTGAATGCGCGTCCGGCAGCACACCTTGGTCGCGCAGCTGTTGTGCGAAACCGCGCAGCGTGGCGCCTGGCTCGACCACATAGATAATCTCCTGCGGCGACAGGCGGGTGATGCTGAACCAGTACAAGTACGCACCCAGCACGAGCACCGCCAGAACGATACTTGCAAAAAGGTAATTAAGCAGCTGGCGCAAAGCACTGCGCCGCTTCGATCGTCGTTTGTATTGTATGAGTGGCTTGGCCAATCGTATAGCTCCTGTTCGCCAGTGTCCGGACAGGCCAGACACCGATAATACTGTTGGTCAAAAATAATTCGTCGGCGGTTTCCAGCACAGCCGGCGTGATCCAATCTTCACGCCACGGCAGACCGCAGGATTGCGCCGCGCGCAGGACTTCCGCGCGCATGACGCCGGCGACGCCGGATTGTGACAGGTCCGGGGTAATGACAGTATCGCCGAACACGGCGAACACATTACTCATGGTGCCTTCGATCACGAATCCCGCCTCATCGCACATGAGGCCTTCCGCATAGTCCGCTTGCCATTCCGCGCGTGCCATCACCTGGGCCAACCGATTCAGGTGTTTGATGCCCGCCAGACGCGGACTGCGCGCCACCGTCGTCTGGCACCAGCGCACGGCGACGCCGTCACGCGCGTGCAGCGCCGGAGTGTTGGGCCAGTGGCGCGCACTCACCACCCGCGTTGGCGGACTCCAGGGGACGCGGGCATAACCGCGTCCGGCCGGTCCATGTGTGACGGTGATCTTTACTACAGCGCGTTGCGCGTCGCCGACCACGCGCACCACCTCCCGCAGCAACAAGGCTTCATCCGGCATGTCCAGTTGCAGTCGCTCGCAGCCGCTGCGCAACCGTTGGATATGACCTGTCCACAACAGCGGTGTTCCGTGATACACGGCGATGGTCTCAAACAGACCATCGCCGTACTGAAATCCACGGTCCGCCACCGATATCTGATCTGTTTCTATCCCATTCACCAGGGTGATCATGGTGCTGGCCCGATCAGCGCCGCGAGCAGGCCTGCGGCCTTGGCCTGGGTTTCGCGCAGCTCCCGCAGGGGGTCGGAATCGGCGACGATGCCGCCACCGGCGCGCAGACTAACGTGACGGCCGTTCTGTACCAGGGTGCGGATCAGGATATTGAGATCCATGCTGCCGTCATGATTAAGATAGCCCATGGAGCCGGTATAGGCACCCCGCCCCGTCTGCTCCAGCTCCGCGATAATCTGCATGCTGCGCACCTTGGGACAGCCGGTGATGGTGCCGCCGGGAAATACCGCGCGGATGACCTGTCCCGGCGTCACCCCCGGGCGCAGCCGGCCTTCCACGGCGGATACGATGTGGTGCACATGCGCATAGGACTCCAGCAGCATGAACTCGCTCACTTTTACCGTGCCCGGCAGACACACCCGACCCACGTCGTTGCGTTCAAGATCCAGCAGCATGATGTGCTCGGCGCGCTCTTTGGGGTGACGCAGCAGTTCGTCCGACCAGACATGGTCCTGTGCGCGATCGACGCTGCGCGGACTGGTGCCGGCGATGGGTCGGGTGCGCAACATGCCGGCGCGCACCTCCGCCAGACGTTCGGGCGAGGAGCTGATCACCGCTTTATCGGCCCCCAGTGTCAGCAGTCCGGCGAACGGCGCGGGATTGGTGCGGCGCAGTCGGCGGTAGAGGTCCACCGGAGAAAAATCGCTGCCCATTTCGCCGCGCCATTCGCGCGACAGATTGACCTGAAACACATCGCCGGCGCGGATGTAGTCGAGTATGCGCTGGATGCCTTGCAGGTAGCGCTCCGGCGGCTCTTCGTTTAACGTTATGTGGAGGTGCGTCGACGTCGTGTCGGCGGTGTCTTCGCCGGCAACCACATCGGCGCGCATCGTCGCGAGCAGATCGTCGCCTTCGTTCTCGCACACCAGATAGGTCTGTAAACTGGCATGGTCGCGGATGATGGCCGCGGGGAAGCGCGTGGCGAAGGCCACCGGCATATCCGTGGCGGGACGCGCCAGTGCGCTAGCGGGTTCGATGGTCAGCGCCAGTTCATAACCCAGGTAGAGCAGCCATCCGCCGGTGAAGGGCACGCGGTTGTCCACCCTTCCCTCCCCGCTCGCGTGCGCCGCGTCGCCCCAGACCTGATCCAGCGCCGCTAGAAAATCCCCCGTGAGCGCTCCTTCCGGCCAGTGCAGTCCACCAGCAGCGTCGAGGCGGAGCGTATTACCGGGAAAGGCGAACAGGATGTCGTAACGCGCCTGGGGCGTGCCGTGGGCGACGCTTTCCAGCAAATGCGGATAACGCTGTGGGTTGGCCTGATGCAAGCGTGCCAGATCAGGAAAGGCGTTCAGCGTGTGTATCACACAGTTCCCCGACGTGGACGGAATCGGCATCGAGCGCGCCGCGGTGGTCACACCAATCGGCGCATCACCAGCGTGCCGTTGGTGCCGCCGAAGCCGAAGGAATTGGACAAGGCCACGTCGATGCGCATCTTGCGCGCGGTGTTCGGCACATAGTCGAGGTCACACGCAGGGTCCGGGTTGAACAGGTTGGTGGTAGGCGGAGCGATTTGGTGTTGGATGGCCAGTGCGGTGTAGACCGCCTCCACGCCGCCGGCGGCCCCCAGCAGGTGGCCGACCATGGATTTTGTCGAGCTCATGGCAAGCTTGTACGCGTGCTCGCCGAAGGTGGCCTTGGCCGCGTTGGTCTCGGCCTTGTCCCCTTGGGGCGTGGAGGTACCATGGGCGTTGATGTATTGCACCTGGTCGGTGTTGATGCCGGCGTTACGCAGGGCATTGCGCATGCAGCGCGCCGCACCCTCGCCGCCTTCCGCGGGGCTGGTCATGTGATAGGCGTCGCCGCTCATGCCGAAGCCGGCCAGTTCGGCGTAAATTTTGGCGCCGCGCTTGCGCGCATGTTCCAGCTCTTCCAGCACCACGATGCCGGCGCCCTCGCCCATGACGAAGCCGTCGCGGTCCCTGTCCCATGGACGACTGGCGGTGGCCGGATCATCGTTGCGTCCGCTCAGGGCGCGCGCATTGCCGAAACCGGCGATAGCAGTAGGTGTTATGGACGACTCGGCGCCACCGGCGACCATGACATCGGCGTCGCCGTATTCGATCAAGCGGCCGGCATCGCCAATGGCGTGGGTGGCGGTGGCACAGGCCGTGACCATGGCGAGGTTCGGGCCCTGCAGGCCGAACATGATCGAGAGATTTCCCGAGATCATGTTGATGATGCTCATGGGAATATAAAAAGGTGAAATGCGGCGGTGGCCTTTTTCGATCAAGGTGCGGGTACCGGCCTCGATGGTGTTCAGGCCACCGATGCCGGAACCGATGTGCACGCCGATGCGTTCGGCATTGGCGCTGGTGACTTCCAGTCCGGAATCCTTAATGGCATCGATGCCCGCGGCCATGCCGAACTGGATGAAGCGGTCCATCTTGCGCGCTTCTTTCTCCGTCATGTAGCGGGTGGGATCGAAGTCTTTGACTTCACCGGCGATGGTGCAGGGAAATCCGCTGGCATCGAACTGCGTAATGGTGGTGATACCGCTCTTGCCGGCAATGATGTTGGCCCAGTTTTGGTCGACGTTATTGCCCAGCGGAGAAATAATTCCCATGCCGGTAATGACGACTCGTCGCTTAGTCAAAATATCCGCCCTCTCATTGCCACGACACGCCCGGCCCGACCGGCAAGCGCCAGGCTCGCACGGCTAGCACGATCAAC
>JAYSOL010000190.1:0-1705 GCA_043723045.1 Gammaproteobacteria bacterium
AATTCCATGGGAGGCCAGTCATGAAGTTCACGCGATTTCTGGTAGTTGCGCTGGTATTTGCGTCGGTCTGCACCAGTGTGTCCGCGCAGTCAGTCACCAAGCTGCGCTTCGAATCGGTATTCCCGGCCTCGAGCCTGTTCTTCGAAAGCTCGAAATATTTCACCGAGCGCGTCAAGGCCTTGAGCGGCGGACGTCTGCTGATCGAAATGCTGCCGCCCGGCGCCGTGGTGCCTCCTTTTGAAGTGCTCGACGCGGTGCACAAGGGGGTGCTGGACGGCGGGCATACCGCAGCGGCCTACTGGGTGGGCAAGAACCGGGCGGCCACCCTGTTCGGTCCGGCACCGGGCGGTCCGTTCGGCATGGACATCCTCGATTACATGGGCTGGATTCACGAGGGCGGCGGACTGGCCTTGTATCAGGAGTTGTACCAGAAGGAGCTGCAGCGCAACGTCGTGGTGATGCCGATGAGCTCTGGAGGACCCCAGATTTTGGGCTGGTTCAAGAAGCCGGTAAAGAACTGGGGAGATCTTAAAGGCCGCAAATGCCGGGAAACCGGCATCACGGCGGAAGTGTTCGCCAAGTCCGGCATGAATACGGTGAACATGCCGGGCGGGGAAATCGTGCCCGCCGGCCAGCGCGGGGTCATCGATTGCGCGGAATGGGTCGGTCCGGCGGAAGACATGAGAATCGGCTTCCACACGGTCTGGAAATACGCCTACATGCCCTCGATGCACGAGCCGGCCACCGTGGCGGAACTGATGATCAACGGCGAGGTATGGAAAAAATTGCCCGAGGACCAGCAGGAAATCATCAAGTCGGCGGCCATGGATGCCACGCTGCGCTCCCGGCTGGTCTCCAACAAGGTCAATGCCGAGGCGCTGGTGGAGTTGCGGGAAAAACACGGCGTCAAGATCGAACGCACGCCACCGGACATCCTGACCAAGATCCTCGAAACCTGGGATCAGATCGCCAAGGAAGAAGTGGCGAAGAACCCGTTCTTCAAGAAAGTCTACGACTCGCAGCGCAGTTTCGCCTCCCAGGTGGTGCCGGCACGGCGCAATACCTACGCGCCGTACGAGATGGGCGCCAATTACTATTGGCCGGAAAAAAAGTAATCATGCGAAAGCATGGCAATGGAACGCGGGTTCGCATGAGGGCAAACAGAGCATGAGCCAGCCGTCTCCTGGATATTTGCGCATCATCGGCGAAATCGACCGGTTCACCCTCTGGGGCGCTTACGTCTTTGCGTTGCTGGTTGTGCCCCTGGTGGTGGCGAACGTGGTCGAGGTGTTCATGCGCTATGTGCTCAATCGACCCACGGACTGGGCCATGGAAACCACGGTCATGTCATACGGGGCCTTGTTCATGCTCGGCGCCGCCCATGCGTTACAGAAGGGCGCGCATGTGCGCACCGACATGCTGTGGGAGAAATTTAGCGACCGCACCAAGGGCATCATCGACACGGTGGCCTATGCCGTGCTGTTTCTGCCCTCGATGGCGATTTTGTGTTACCTCTCGTATGACGATCTGATTTACGCCTGGTCGATTAACGAGCGCTCCAACCTCACGCCCTGGCAGCCGATCCTGTGGCCTTTGCGCGCCGTGGTCCCGCTCAGCACGGCGTTGCTGTTTGTGCAGGGCGTATCGGAGCTGCTGAAAAGCCTGTGGGCCGCGCGCACCGGAACGCTGCTCGTACACCACGAGA
>JAYSOL010000191.1:0-1644 GCA_043723045.1 Gammaproteobacteria bacterium
AGCCGGGGCGCTGGTCGACGCAGATCGCCACACCCGATTTGATCGACACAAGGAGCTGGGCATGACCGCTCGCGAGAGCAAACCAGACCTGTATCTGTCTATGCCGCATCCGTGTAGTTATCTGCCTGGGCGCATGAGCACTATCTTGTTTGTCGATCCGCAGCGGCTGCTGAGTGAAGGGGAATACGGCGCCTTCGTGCGCCGCGGGTTTCGCCGTAGTGGCGACCTCGTCTACCGACCGCACTGCCAAGGTTGTAACGCCTGCGTAGCGGTGCGCGTGCCGGTGCGCGCCTTCGAAGCCACGCGCGGCCAGCGACGGGTGTGGAACCGCAACCGCGATATCGAGATTTTGGAAAAACCGGCGCGTTTCGACAGCGAGCATTTCGATCTCTACCGTCGTTACCAGGCAGGGCGCCACCCGGAATCGGGGATGAACGACGCCGATCCGCAAAAATATCTCGGCTTCCTGGCTAGCCGCCAAGTAGACAGCGCATTCTTTGAAATGCGTGCCGCTGGCCGATTACTGGGAGTGGCGGTAGTGGATGTGCTGCCAGATGGGCTGTCGGCGGTTTATACCTTCTTCGACCCGGAACTGTCGCCGCGTGGCCTCGGGGTGTTCGCCGTGTTATGGGAAATCGCCGAAACAGCGCGACGCGGCTTGGATTTTCTTTATCTTGGTTACTGGATTGCAGATGCGCCAAAGATGTCCTACAAAACCAACTACCGTCCGCTTGAGGCATTGATGGGTGGACACTGGATTACGCTCTCACCTCAGGATTAACCGGCCTCCCGGCCGTCATGGTGCCGCAATATCGCCCCGCTACCCTGCCCCCGGCATCAATCTTGCTTGATTTCCAGCGAACCAATGGCGGGCCACTTACTCTTAAAACGTAGAGACACAATCGGAGGATCGACCATGCTCAGCTTCCTATTCCGGCTTGTCCGGGCGTTTCGTCAGGAACACGGCTATCGCCCCAATGTTGTGGTCATGAACGCCCAACATTACCAACAATTGCTCCAAGCGCTCCCGGAATTGCATAATTACGGTAGCATCTCGCGTTTTCTGATGCTTGAAGTAATCCTCAGTGATGGGAGCGTGCACCCGCACGTGGGCTGGATGCCGCAGGTCCAAAGTCGCTCCTCGACCGGTTGAACCGGTCGTTTCTCGCCGACCGCCCTCTGGTGGTTAAACCTGTTTTTCCGCACGGTGCTTTACGCCTGCACAGCACTGGGGCATCATACGCCGCCAGCAGACAGGCACTCGCCTGTTTCTCGCGTTTTTTTAATGCAATTGAGGTATGGCGTGGCGAAAGAAGAAGGCATTGAAATGGAGGGCACGATTGTCGAAACCCTGCCCAACACCCTGTTCCGGGTAAAGCTCGATAACGGGCATATCGTTACTGCCCACATCTCCGGCAAAATGCGCAAGAACTACATCCGCATCCTGACCGGCGACAAGGTCACGATCCAGCTCACTCCCTACGATCTCACCAAAGGTCGGATCACGTTCCGCGCCAGGTAAAACAAAGATTCGCTTCCACTCCGCTCTTTCCCCAAGGGAAGAGCGGTTGGCGCTTGGACCCGTCTCTTCCATGACCTGAATTACATTTATTTCCCAGCTGACGACGCTCACTCCCACCGATG
>JAYSOL010000192.1:0-10054 GCA_043723045.1 Gammaproteobacteria bacterium
GTCGGGCTGGTTCAGAATGCTGTCGAGGGCAGACGCGACGAAGCCGCCCTGTCCACCGGAGGTGGTCAGCGAGAAAACGCCGGTCACTTCCAGCAGGTCGAGGAAGGAGTCGATGCCGGGGTCGGCGTCGAGTGTCAGTTCGCGCATAACGCTGGACAGGAGAACACCCACTTCCGGCAGCGCCGGTGTGACTACCTCGTCGCTACTCGACGTCGATCCGGCATGGCGGATGGACCAGCGCTCGCGCTGGATCGAGAACACGCGCGGTTCATGCAGAACGACCTCGGCCGCGGCGTCGCCCCCGGTCCCAAGCGGAAGCGTCATGTTGAATTCGAGCCAGCGCAGATCGTGGCCCGAAGTGCTTCCGGGCCCACCGACCAACCAGCCATTCGCCCGCCTTAGCTCCAGATGTATGGACAAGGGCCGGGATTGGCGTAGGGCCGGTGCGCCGGAAAGATCCGCCCCGAAAAACTCGAGAGCGGCGTGACCGGACAGCGTGATGCCACCCGCCCCGAGCGCCAGCGGCAAACGGATACCGGCGCCCACACCCGTGATGGTTCCGGCCTCTGGATGCGCTGCGCGCCCGCCCGCCCTTGTGCTCAGGCCCGCTGCGACGATGGCGGTGATGGCGCGGTTCGCCGCCCCGGCGGTGACATTGCCGAACACGGCGTGTACGTCGAGGCCCGCGCGCGGTGCTGGCACGGCATCTGCCGGTGGGGCCAGTGCGTCGGCGAGCGCCGGCGTGTCGGCCAGGGCCAGCAGTCCACGCACGAGGTCGCGGCCAAGCGCCAGATCGTCGTCAAACGGGTCCGCGGCAACTTCGGCGGGTATGAGTGAGTCGAGGATCCGCAATGTGCTCGCCGCCGGCTCGGAGGCGAGGACAGAAAACGCTACCGGGCCGAACGGCGTGCCCAGCGTAACCAATGTTCCGATTTCGGCGATGTTCTGCGCGGCACGCCGCGCCGCATGACCGGCGCCGCCCTCCGCGACGAGGGCGATTCCGCCGGCCAGGGCGCGCAGCGGCGCAAGGATGCGTTCGAGTCGCGCGGTCTGTCCGGCCACGCCGTCGGTGTCGCCGGCGGCGAGGCGGCAGGCGGTGCGCGTTCCGAGAAGCACGAACCATTCGCCGGTCGCGGCGGATGGTTGGACAAATGCGTCAGGAACGAGCGCGGGCGCCGTCAGGTCGATGAGGCGGTCGGCGGGGGCGCCTACCCAGGGCGATTCCGCCGGTGTAACGGCCACGGCAACCCGGATGATGGTTGCCGGCACCGCGGCAAGCATGCCGGCGAGGTCGAGGGTCGCGGACAGGCCGCCAAATGCCTGGTCGTCGGCCAAATGAACCGTCACCCCGGACGGTTCAGCCGATGGCGCGAGGATGCGGCCGTCGGTGCCGATCCAGCGTTCGATCAAGTCGCCGAGACCGACACCAAGATCGAGCCGTCCCGACATGATGTCGGAAATATCCGGCGCTGCGCGCGATTCGCGCAAGAGTGCTTCTGCGAGTTCTGAGGGCGACAGGCCATCCATGCCGGGACGCCAACCATTGAGACGCTCGGTGACAGCGGTGAAGAACTCGAGCGGTGGACCGTTGGGTTCCACCCAGAGCGCAATTTCGGGCGTGTGCTCAATCGACGCGAGCGGCACGCGATAGGGATCGCGCGGCGTACCCTTGCCGGAGAGGCTTCCCGTGCTGCCTGCCGTACCCGTCAGGATACGCGCCAGTGGCGCCAGCAGTGTCTCCACACGCGTCGCCTGACGCAGGACAACCGTGTTCACCCAGGCGAGAATTGCGCTTTGCGGATCGGCAATCAAACTGGCAAGACGCAGACGCGGCCGATCGGCTCCGTTCAGGACCGGTGATGTTGCGATCCAGCCAAGGGCATCGGTGAAGTCACTCACCCAGGAAGTGGGCGTCAGCTGCGCGAGCTGGCCGGTGAGAAACTCGACCGCATCCCATTGGACATCGGACAAGCCGGCCAGTCCGGACGAAAAGTCCGGAATGTCCAAGGGAATGTCGGCCTCGTTGATGGTGACGGTCGGATTGGGCGCGGCAAACAAAATCTTGAGGCCGGCCGACGGCGTCCAGCGTGCAGTAAGGCCGACGCTGTCCGCTGAAAGGCGCATCGGCGGAAACTCGATGGCCGTCTTGCGCGCGCCGCGCGGACGTCCGTGAATGCCGGCCGAAACCGAGGACAGAAAGGAGCAGGGCCCCCCGTCCATGTCGATGGCCAGCAGGCCAACGCCGATATCGGTATCCAACCGGGTGCAGCGCTCGCCGAGTGTGTCGTTCGAGTAGGACGCTGCAATGGCGATCTCGATTCGATTGCCGGGGCTCGCCTTCCAGAGTTGCAGCGCGACCGGCCCGACCAGGGCGATGTTCCATGGATCGGCTGGCGTGCCCGTCCCGGTCACTGCCGTCGACACCGTAGCCTGATCGGCGATCAGATTGCGGATGGGCGTCAGGATGAGAGGAACGCCCGCAGGGTGATTCAAGATCAAATCGCGCCAGTAGTCGCGGACGGCGGCCAGGGGGTCGTTGAGGAAACCGGCCAGGCTTGTTGCATTGAGTCCCGGTATGCCCGCCGGTACCGACAGGCCCAACACGGTGCTGAGAATGTTTTGCAACGGGCCAAGTGCCCCCATGACCTGGTCCAGCACATCACCGATCACCTGGCCGGCGCTTTCGATCACGGCGCCGGGCGAGGAAAGATCGAGCACCGCGTAGGCCGGATGCGCGCCGATCTTGACGTTGAGGAGGGCGAGCGTCGCCGCAGGCCGCCGGTTCTCATCGAGGCGCAGGCCGAAGCGGATCGCATCAACGGCCGGATCGCCGGTCAGCAGCGCCGTACCGCCGCCCGGGTTCTTGCCCACGAGAACACTCGCCTCGAGCGACGGCAGCGCGAGCGCGTTGCGGTTACCAAGATCGATACGGAAGAGCTTGGCCTCGATACGTGCCAGCGCCTGGCCGCTCCCGGTTTCGATTCCGAGTACCGGTGTGATGACGGCAAAGCCGCCACTGCCATCGGTGACATCGATGCCAAGGGTCACACGACCGGCACCGAACGGAAGTTCCACGCGGCCGGCGTTGACTGCGGCCCCGCCTTGCAGGAGGTTCGCCAGTTCGGTTAGCCATGCATCCCGTGCTGTGGCTGAACCGAAAACCGCGGCAGCCCAGTCTGCGATCGCGTCGATGCCACGCTGTGCCAGTTGCTCCAGCGGCAATGGCGGTATCGGTGTTCCGCTGGAGATACCGATCAGGCGTGCAAAGGCCTGCACAGCACCGCCGACCTGACGCGCCTGCGCTTCCAGCAGGCCAAGCACGAGATCGAGCACGATATCGTCGAGTTGCGCGATATTGGCCAGGGAAAGCGCGATGTCGCGCGGCGCCAGCGCGCCCGGTAGTTGCAGCCCGGTCAGCCTGATGCCGAAATCGGGTACGGTTCCATCCGTCGGGACGTCGAGCGTCAGTCCGACCGCGCGTAAATGCGCTTGCCCAGGCGAGGGCGGCGCGGGATCGACCGTGATCTCGCAGACAAAGTTGATGCGTCCACCGGGCTGACCAAGCAGTATCGGATTGTCGACTGAATGGGTGCCACGACCGGCCTTGAACAATGGCAGATGCAGACTTGTCGTGGAGTCAGGATTTTGCGATGTGAGTTTGACGCCGAGTCCGATACGGATGTGGTCCGATGCGCGGTCATCGATCACTGCGAAAAAGGAAACGGGAGGGTCGGTACTCTCGAAAAGCGGGAGCCAGATTTGTCCCTGCGCATCGGTCTGTCGCGTACTGCCGCCAAGCAGATCGTCGACCAGGGCCAGAAGCGATAGACGCTGGGCATCGTCGGACAGGACTGACCCGAGGTACTTGCCTGGATCTGTGAGCCAGTCGTCGTTGAAGCTGCCGCTGCTGTTGAAGAGGCCGATCGCACGAGCCAGCCGTTCCACATCGCCGAGATCGGAGGCGGAGAAGCTCATCGGACGATCCGGTCCATGGCGTGACGCGCCATAACCAGCAGTTTCACGCCGCTGGTGGATGCGGCCAGACCCGCCGGAATCAGCCCTGCGCCATCCAGATCCGCGCCGCTGACCTTGGCCAGGGTGGACAGTACCCTGAGAACGGACGTCCACGCCAACGCGACCAGCGCTTCACCCCAAATTTCGACGATCTCCGGCGGCCCTTCGGGCATCGTGTCGGTGGCGAAAATAAGACCGGCGGGATTTTTTGGAGAGCCGGTGGCAAACGTAACCAGGATGGTTTGGCGACCGGTCTCTTCGCAAGACACCGGTATCGTCACCTGCACCAAGCCGTCCAGCGTTCTCACCGCCATGCCTGCGATCGCGACCAGCAGCTCATTCGTGCCGTCGGACCAGACTATCTGTGGCTTTTCTTTCGCACCTGCGGCCACGGAGAAGAGGGCATGAAAATGCTTGGTGTCGATCGCGATGTCACCGAAAACCTCACCAGCCTTCAGGCGTCGTTGGACAGCCAGATCTGGACAAGTCTTCTTCAGTTTCTTCAGGAGCGCTTGGCATTCGCGCGTAAGATGTCTTTGTTCGACATCCCGCCAGTCGGATCGTGAAAGGACGGCACGGGCATCGTCGGCAAGAGTGAATCGGGAGAGTGACGCTCGCAGCGTTTTATCGTCGAGCGCTTGAAAATCCGATACTGCGGGCACTGCCGGTTTGCCGCAGGACTCCGCCGACTGCTTGGAAGGGGCAGCACGTTTTCGGGCTTTACCCGTGGTCGGGCGCCCAAATTTCTTTTTTGAGACACGTGCTTTTGAACGGGCCAAAGTTCCGCCTTTGTGCCTGCAGTTCGAAGTGGATGTAAGCCGATGCCATCAATGGCTGGTTGATCATAACTAGGCGATAAGCAAATGTAAAATTGTTTTCGATATAGGTCAACCGTCCTGGTTTTAACTAGGAAGTAAGAACTGAGCGCACTATCACAGCATCGTGCGGATAGTCGGTGACACGGGTGTCAAAAAGTAAGATAATTTTCGCGCGACGTCATACGCTGTCGCTCATCATGTATCCCATTGTGAACGCAATGGGACTACGCCACGGGAGATCGGACTGTGTCTATTCCATTTGCAGGATGAAACCCCTACCAAGTGGGTAGCGAGAGAAGCTTTCAGCGGCGTTCGTAAGCTTGATGGGGCAGCAAGGAGTTAGCTATTGATTGCATTGTCGCATACAATCCGGCGTGTGTGAGCGCCGCAGCCGAACTGAGAAACTCATCATTCAGGCGCAGATTCTGCGATACAAGTACTCTTCTATCACTGTGTGGGAGAATCATGATGGATTTCATCGAGAAACTATTTGGTATTTCGCCTGACGGCGGGTCCGGTGCCTTGGAATTTATTCTTTTCGCCATCCCCATCATTGTGATCGTCATACTTGCTGTGGCGCGCCGCGGACAAAAGAACAAAGAGCAGCGCTAACCAATTAGTAGACGCTAGTGACTTTGACTTCCTGTTTTCAGGGAGGCGTTCCAGTCTCCAGTCCTCGGCTGTGGCATGCCCCGTGCCTTGTGCCACATGATGTTTCGCACACGCGCAGATCTTCAATAACCAAATATCCACCCGTCTACTCGTCGAACCCATGAAAAAACGGGCAGGCGTGGGTAATTCGGGTGTGTGTGTCGCCCGAAAGCCGGCAGTAGCGCTGCTTTGATCGGTGTCGGCATCCGCATGCAACCAATAACTCTCAGATTTTAATAATTAATTATGAGTCACTCCCGTCTCCTGGCCTAATTGCGTTAACGGCACGGAATTTGCCTCTACACACGCGCAATCGTGGTTTCGTCTGTGCACCCGGTGAGCCGCTGTGTCTGTTTCCGTCAGCAATGAGCGGCAAGAGAAGGGTGAGCAACCATCCTATGCACCTAAATAAGCCCAAGGATGGGATTGAGAGACTAACAACAAAAAACCTAATTGGAGGAGTTATTATGAGAATCACCCATCAACAGTATCGACGATCCTTGCTCGCCAGCTGCGCGTTGAGCGCTGTCTTCATGTGTGCAGCGCAACCGAGTTGGGCGGTCAATTACGTGGCGACCAGCACGTTCTCGGCCGATGGTAAGCCGCACTTTCCGGCGGTCAACGCCAAGGGAAAACGGCTTTACGCCAGCGACGTCGCAGCAGGGACGGTCACCATGTTCGATACTACGAACGGTGCCAAACTTGCGGAAACGGCCACGGGCGTAGCAGCGCATACCGTGGTGTACAACGAAGCCAACGGCAACGTCTACGTCGTCAACCGCGGTACCAATACGTTATCGGTGCTTTCAGGAAAAACCAACGCCAAGCTGGTGGACATCCCGGTGGGCAGTGGGCCACACGGGTTGGATTTAGACCTTTTAAAGAAGCGTGCCTACGTCTCGAACACCTATAGCAACGATGTCAGCGTGGTGGATCTGGCAACTAACCAGGTTATCTCTACGTTCAAGGCCGGTACAGAACCCTGGGGTGTCGCGTTCAATCCGGTCAACCGTTGTCTGTACGTTGCCAACACCGGTGAAGGTACGATATCCCGCGTGGACTCGCGTACTGGTGTGACGCTGACAAAGATCGCGGTCGGCGGACGGCCCTGGAGTGTGAAGGTCTCGGCCTTAACTGGACGTGTGTATGCGACTGACGAAATCGGCGGCGTGCTGACGGTCATCGAAGGTAATAGTGTTATCGCCTCTGTACCCGTTGGCGCCGCACCGCATGGTGTGATCCTTAATATTGCCAAGTCGCTGGCCTTCGTGGCCGTTACCGGATCGAATCAGGTCACGATCGTGGACCTGCTCACCAACCAGGTCGTACAAACCGTTCCGGTTGGGCTGCAGCCGACATCGGTTGCCTTGGACAGACTGACCGGCAAAGTCTATGTCGCCAATCAAGGTGGCGGGACGATCAGTGTTTTGACGCCGCAGTAAGGCGGCCGGTGCCCCTATAGAGGGGACGCGTAGTTTTCTGTTTGATGTGGAGGTCAGCCCTATCGCTCGGTTGGCCTCCACCGGAGGTTTAAGGCATCGAGTACGGGGTATGTGGATGACCGAATATTTTTCGCGCGCAAGAGCGTGACACACCGATGCTTACCCGCTAACCCGAGGGAGGCATTCTCACACCTTAGTCCGGTCACCCTGTTTTATCTGTCTGACCAACAGCACGGTCATGCCTGCCAGGACCAACAGCCCGGCAATGAGCACCGCCCATAACACCCCCTTGGAGAGTGTTTTTGGGGCGTCTCCCATGGCGGTGTCCCCACGAGACAGCGCTGCGTTCATCGCCATGGACTGGAGCTTGGCGGGTGAGGCGGCGAGTGCCTGGTCCGGGCGATAGCCCGGGACCAGGGTTGAAACCGACAGTGCTGAGTCTTTTATCGAGGCAGAACCCCAGGCCAGGGTGTAGGGTCCGTTGCCGCGCGGCAAAAATACCAGGATGTGCGGGACAAACCCCACCCGCAGGGTGGGTGGTGTGCTGCCCAGTCCGCCACTGCGACCATCCACCACCAGGCGCAAGCGATCCGTGGTGGGATAATTCAGTGCGATGTCCGGGGAGCGCACCTCGCCCTGTGGGGAGTCCAACCGATAAACCACCGTCTGCGTCAATGTCCCCCAACCGCCGGGATGGCGTCGGGATCTGCCCGGTGCAAAGCGCTGAATGTGGATGGGCGCCAGGGTGTTGGGCTGCGCCAGACCGATGCGTAGCTGCTCCAGGGGCATGCGCCCCGGCAGCGGATAATCATAAGTGTCGTTTTGTGCCGGTTGCGGGCTGAGGGGGTCGGACCAAAGAACGGGCGCGCGGTTTAAGGCGGTTTGCTCGGTGTACACCGACGCCGAGGTAATGGCGGGCGCGACATCCGGCACCTGCCAGAGAATGCGCAGGTATTTGTCCGCGGGGCTGTCCCATTCGATGGTGGTGTTCTCGATGCGCTGGCCCACGTGCTCAAGGCGCACCAGCTGCGCATCGCTTTTGAGTAAACGCCACTGCTGCAAATCGTTACTGGTTTCCACGGAGAGCGCATGAAAGGGTGTGGTCGCCGCACCGATCGTAAGATGCAGCGAGCGTATGGCGCCGTGAATGCGGCTGGTGTCGAGCACCGCGCCGCGCACGGCACCCGCGTGTTTTGACGTGGTGCTGGATTGGCGCAGCGAGATCAGGGTTCCGTCCTGGTTGCGCCGCACCTGCAGCGCCAGTGCTGCCTGCGGGTTCTGAGATCCGGTAATCGGAAACATCGGCACCGGGGTTTCCTTGGCCCGCGTCACCGACGTGGTCGCGGGGCGCAACAGCGCGTGCGGTACCACTTCACCTTCTCCGTTGAACACCCGCAGATCACCCAGGTCGCTACGTTCTATCCCGTGGTAGACCGCTATGGGCAATACGAGTTGATAAAACGGTCCCGTACCGCTCAGGTCGATCCGGGTGCGATGGGCGAAGGACATCGGCGTCATGCTGGTTGCCGCCAGTACCGCCGTGGAGGCGCCGATCAACAGAATGAACAGCCACCGGTTGCAGAATTTTTTTATGCCCATCAGACGACCCTCGCTTCGGGTTCGGTGGTGTGTCGCGGCGGGAGCGGCGCCAGGTAGCCCACCAGCAACAACAGCAAGCCCACGACAATAAACGACACGATGCGCGCCAGGCTGCCACTGGCCGACAGTTCCATCAGGAACAATTTCGCCACCACCACGGCCACCAAGGTGGCGCCGACTATCCATATCCAGCGAAGTTGGCGGCGATTGCCCAGCAGCATGAGGGCGATGGCCAGTAGGCTCCAGACGATGGAGAGGGACGTCTGCACCACGTTGGAACCGATGAGTGCTCCGGCCTGCCACGGTATTTGCGCCCAGTGATGGCAGGCACGGATCACGCCGCCGGTGAGCACGGCAAAGGCCGTGCTGCCCAACACCATCGTGGCCAGCGGCGCGCCGCCACGCAAGGCAGGCTGCGTACGCAACGACCACCACCACAGGGTGGCCGCCAGCAACACGGCCAGGTGGGCGATTTCCAATGGGTTGAGTAGCGGCACATAGGGCAGGGGTGCTGCGCTGCCGTCGCTGAAACCATTGGTGACCCATACCCAGCCGAGCAGGTAGACCACCAGAGGAAAGGCCGACACCATCACATAAGGTTTAAAGTGATCACGCAGCGGCCAGCATGACTGTACTTTGGGACGCGTCAATGCCCACAGATAAATCACCGGGACCAGCATCCAGCCGAGTAGCGGCCACGCGCTCGCGGCATTCCCCCACTGGGCAAATCGCCACTGTACTTCCAGCGCCGCCTGCAGCACGAACAACCAGGCGCCCACCGTGTGCGCAAGATCCAGCAGCGTGGGCGGGACCCAGGCCTGTTGACGCCGCAGCAGCAGGCCGTGCATCAGCAGGGCCGCCGGCCAGGCCAGCGCGCCCCAGGCGGCCAGCGGATGCTGCGTGTCGCCGAGACGCGCCACAGCGGCGAGCAGCATCAGCACCGGCAGAAAGGCCAGGGTGGCCAGGCCCAGTTGCGGCCAGTGGTGGCGTTGCGCCAGACTGCTCCACGCCCAGGCGGTGACCAGGGTCACCGCCACCAGGCTGGCCGTCACGTTGTGTGCCGGCACGACACGGTTGATTTCATCGCCCCAGGCAAACGCCCACCAGACGCCGCCCCAACCCAGGGCGATCCAACCTAGAGCGATGTCGAAGGCGTGGGCACGGGCTGCACGTTGCAGCAGACGTGCGCAGATCAAGGCGGCCAGGGCGATGAGCGCCGGCCCCCAGAATCCGCTATGCAGGAAAGGCGGTACGAAGTCGAGTTCAGGCGCGCCGGCATCGCCGATGGTTCTGCTCCAGACATGCGCCATGCCGGCAATCGCTTGCAGGCCGAGGGCGAACAGGATGGCGCCACTGTGGCGTGCACGCACCGCCCAGATCAACGTCGCCATACCGGTGAGCGGCCAGATCATGGCGGCGAAACGCCAGGGCAGGACAAACAGCGGCGTCAGGTTGATGAACACCAGCCCCGCCAGGAGTGCCAAGCTGGCTCGGGCGTCGAGGGCTGCGGGGGGTGTTTTATTTTTATCG
>JAYSOL010000193.1:0-11394 GCA_043723045.1 Gammaproteobacteria bacterium
TGGTCCCGCAGCTGGCACACCATCTCGAGCTGCCGTTCTTCAAGGTGGTACCGAGCACCGATCCCAACATCACCTTCGCCATGGCGCTGTCGGTCTTCGTCCTGGTGCTGTTTTACAGCGTCAAGGTCAAGGGCATCGGCGGTTTCCTTAGCGAGCTGACGATGCAACCGTTCCAGGCCAAGTCCGTGGTCATGAAGGCCGTGTTCCTGCTGCCGAATCTTTTCCTTGAAACCGTCAACTTCATCTCCAAGCCGGTCTCCCTGTCGCTGCGGTTGTTCGGCAACATGTATGCCGGCGAAATGATCTTCATCCTGATTGCCGTGATGTATGGCGCCGGCTGGCTGCTGGGCTCCTTCGCCGGCGTGCTGCAGCTCGGCTGGGCGATCTTCCATATCCTGATCATTACGCTACAAGCCTTCATCTTCATGACCCTGACCATCGTCTATCTCGACATGGCCCATCATGAGCACTGATTTTTACATCACTTCTGATTTTTCTTTCTTAGGAGATACAAATGGAAAATGCACTGTTGTATATCGCTGGCGCCCTGATGATGGGCATGGGTGCACTCGGTGCCGCCCTTGGTATCGGTATGCTCGGTGGCCGCTTCCTCGAAGGCGCGGCGCGCCAGCCGGAGCTGATCCCGATGCTGCGCACCCAGTTCTTTATCGTCGTGGGTCTGGTGGACGCCGTGCCAATGATCGCCGTCGGCATCTCCATGTACATCATGTTCGCCGTCGTCGGCTAGTATCGGACGCCGCGGGCATCGTATTTTTCACCGGGGTGCGGGAATGAATATCAATGCAACATTGATCGGTCAGTCGATCGCGTTCTTCCTGTTCGTGTGGTTCTGCATGAAGTTCGTGTGGCCGCCGATCATGAGGGCGCTGGACGATCGCAGGCGCACGATCGCCGACGGCCTGGCCGCGGCGGAGCGCGGCAAGCGCGAGCAGGAGCTCGGCGAAAAGCGCGCGATCAAGGTCGTCAAGGAAGCCAAGAACGCCGCCGCCGAAGTCATCGTGCTCGCCGAGAAGCGTGCCGCCGAGATCGCCGAGGAGGCCAAGGGCCAGGCCAAGGCCGAGGCCGAGCGCATCGTGCACGCGGCGCGCGCCGACATCGAGCAAGAAATGAATCGCGCCCGCGAGCAACTGCGCGCGGCCGTGGGCGAGCTGGCCGTGGCCGGCGCGGCGCGCATCCTGGAAAAAGAGGTGGACGCCAAGGCGCACGCCAAGCTGCTCGACACGCTGGTGAAGCAACTCTAAGCCCGCGCCATGGCCGAAAAACTAACCGTCGCACGTCCCTACGCCGAAGCCGCGTTCACGCTGGCCGCGGAGCGCGGCGCGCTCGGCGCCTGGTCGGAGATGCTCGGGTTTATCGCCGCGCTCGCGGCCGACGCCAACATGACGCGACTCGCCTCCGATCCGCGCGTCGATCGCGCGCGCTTCGTGGAATTATTCCTGGACGTGTGCGGCCAGCGGCTCAGCGCCGAGGGCGCCAATTTCGTGCGGCTGCTGGCCGAAAACCGGCGTTTCGGCCTCATGCCCGAGATCGTCGCGCAATTCGAGCAACGCAAGGCCGAGGCCGAGAGCCGCGTCGAGGCCGACGTGGTGTCGGCGTTCGCGCTCGAGCCGGCGCAGATCGAAAACCTGGCGCAGGCGCTGAAACGCCGGCTCGGGCGCGAGGTACATCTGAACGCCCGCGTAGACGCCGCGCTCGTCGGTGGCATCGTGATCCGCGCCGGCGATACGGTCATCGACGGCTCGGTCAAGGGCCGGCTGAACGCGCTGGCGTCTTATTTAAGTCATTAAATGAAGCCCTGCTCCGCGATGCTTCGCTCGTCTTGCCATAATATTTTACTGAGAACCCGCTCATGCAACTGAATCCATCCGAAATCTCCAGCCTCATCAAATCGCGCATCGAGAAGTTCGAGGGCAAGGCCGAGGCGCGCACCGAAGGCACGGTGGTGAGCCTGACCGACGGCATCGCGCGCATCCACGGCCTGTCCGACGTGATGCAGGGCGAGATGATCGAATTCCCCGGTAACACCTACGGCCTCGCGCTCAACCTGGAGCGCGACTCCGTGGGCGCGGTGATCCTGGGCGATTACCTGCACCTGGGTGAAGGCGACAGAGCCCGCTGCACCGGCAAGATCCTGGAAGTGCCGGTGGGTGAAGAGCTCATCGGCCGCGTGGTGGACGCCCTCGGCATCCCCATCGACGGTCGCGGGCCGATCAAGGCCACGCAGACCTCGCCCATCGAAAAAGTGGCACCCGGCGTGATTCAGCGTAAATCCGTGACGCAGCCGGTGCAGACCGGCCTCAAGGCCATCGACGCCATGGTACCCATCGGCCGCGGTCAGCGCGAACTGATCATCGGCGATCGCCAGACCGGCAAGACCGCCGTGGCCGTGGACGCCATCATCAACCAGAAGGGCACCGGCGTCATTTGTATCTATGTGGCCATTGGCCAGAAGGCGTCCTCCGTGGCCGCCGTGGTGCGCAAGCTGGAAGAGCACGGCGCCATGGGCCACACCATCGTGGTCGCGGCCACCGCCGCTGACTCCGCCGCCATGCAGTACATCGCGCCGTACTCCGGCTGCACCATGGGCGAATTCTTCCGCGACACCGGGCGCGATGCGCTCATCGTGTACGACGATCTGACCAAACAGGCCTGGGCCTATCGTCAGATCTCCCTGCTGCTGCGCCGCCCGCCGGGCCGCGAGGCGTATCCCGGCGACGTGTTCTATCTGCACTCCCGCCTGCTGGAGCGCGCCGCGCGCGTGAACGAGGACTACGTGGAAAAATTCACCAACGGCAAGGTCAAGGGCAAGACCGGCTCGCTCACCGCCCTGCCGGTGATCGAGACCCAGGCCGGCGACGTATCGGCCTTCGTGCCCACCAACGTGATCTCCATCACCGACGGCCAGATCTTCCTCGAGACCGATCTGTTCAACGCCGGCGTGCGTCCCGCCATCAACGCCGGTCTGTCGGTGTCGCGCGTCGGTGGCGCGGCCCAGACCAAGATCATCAAGAAGCTCGGCGGCGGTGTGCGTCTGGCCCTGGCGCAGTACCGCGAACTCGCGGCCTTTGCCCAGTTCGCCTCGGACCTCGACCCGGCCACGCGCAAACAGCTGGACCGCGGCGTGCGCATCATGGAGCTCATGAAGCAGAAACAGTACTCGCCCATGAACGTGGCGCAGATGGCGCTGTCGCTGTTCGCCATCAACCAGGGCTTCCTCGACGACGTGGAACCGGCCAAGGTGCGGTCCTTCGACGGCGCGCTGCAGTCGTACATGAAATCCAAGCATGCGGCCGTACTCGACGATATCAACCAGAAGGGTGATTACACCGACGCGATCGCCGCCACCTTGCAGGCCGCGGTCACGGACTTCAAGGTAACCAGCACCTGGTAATTCAACAGGGCGAGTGGAGTGATTTTGTAGATTTTGTAGGTTGGGTTAGGCGCAGCCGTAACCCAACAAGCGATGGATAAAATAGCGCCGTCCGTTGGGTTACGCCGCTCTGCGGCTAACCCAACCTACGCAAAGCATTAATGTATATATAGGCGTTTTTGTCGGGAATCGGAGTAACTGAACCATGGCAATCGGTAAAGAGATACGCACCCAGATCAAGAGCGTGCAAAACACGCAGAAGATCACGCGCGCCATGGAAATGGTGGCGGCGAGCAAAATGCGCAAGGCGCAGGAGCGCATGCGTTCCGCGCGGCCCTATGCCGACAAGATCCGTCAGGTCATCGGACATATGCACTATGCGCACCCGGAATATCACCACCCGTTCCTGGTGGAGCGCGAGGCTAAGCGCGTCGGTTTTATCGTGACCACCTCGGACCGCGGTCTGTGCGGCGGCCTCAACACCAACCTGCTCAAGGCCGCCATCGTCAGCATGCGCGAGTGGAACGGTAAAAAGGCCGAGATCGATGTGTGCACCATCGGCAGCAAGGGCTTCGGCTTTATGAAGCGCATGGGTGGCAACATTGTGTCGCATGTCGCGCACCTGGGTGACGCGCCGCACGTGGAGCAGCTCATCGGCACGGTCAAGTCCATGCTCGATGCCTACAGCGAAGGCCGGCTCGATCGTTTGTACATCGTCTATAGCCGTTTCCTGAACACCATGTCGCAACAGCCGATGGTGGAGCAATTGCTGCCGCTGCCGGAAGCCACGCAGAAAGACGAGCACGACCAGCTGACCCATCACTGGGACTACATCTACGAACCCGATTCGAAAGAAGTGATCGACGCCCTGCTGACGCGTTACATCGAAACCCTGGTGTACCAGGGTGTGGTGGAGAACCTGGCGTGCGAACAGTCGGCGCGCATGGTGGCGATGAAGGCGGCGTCGGACAACGCCGGCAAGATGATTGACGAACTGAAGCTGCGCTATAACAAGGCGCGGCAGGCGGCGATTACCCAGGAGATTTCCGAGATCGTCGGCGGTGCGGCGGCGGTGTAATGATTGGTGAAAACGGTACATAGCGCACGGCAGTATCTATGAGGTTCCTTCTCCCCCTGGGAGAAGGACACGCCTCCAGGGAGGGAGGCGGTAGACCGCGTCGGGAACAGGCGGTCGAGGATGAGGGGCGGTATTCAGCGGCGGCACCCTCACCCCGGCCCTCTCCCAAGGGGAGAGGGAGACAAGCTAATGAATTTGAAATTTTGTTGAGGAGTAACACATGAGTTCAGGCAAAGTGGTACAGATCATCGGCGCGGTGGTGGACGCGGAATTCCCGCGCGACGCCCTGCCCAAGGTGTATGACGCGCTGCTGGTCGACGGCGGTCTGACCCTCGAAGTCCAGCAGCAGCTGGGCGACGGCATCGTGCGCTGCATCGCCATGGGTACCACCGATGGTCTGCGTCGCGGTACCGCTGTGCAGAGCACGGGTGCTGCGATCTCGGTACCGGTGGGACAGAAGACCCTGGGCCGCATTATGGATGTGCTCGGCCGGCCGATCGACGAGAAGGGCCCGGTGGGCGAGGACAAGCGCATGCCGATCCATCGCGCCGCGCCGCGCTACGAAGACCTGGCGGCCAGCGCCGAACTGCTCGAGACCGGCATCAAGGTGATCGACCTCATGTGTCCCTTTGCCAAGGGCGGCAAGGTCGGCCTGTTCGGCGGTGCCGGCGTGGGCAAGACCGTGAACATGATGGAGCTCATCCGCAATATCGCCATGGAACATTCCGGCTACTCGGTGTTCGCCGGCGTCGGTGAGCGTACCCGTGAAGGTAACGACTTCTACCACGAAATGAAGGAAGGCGGCGTGCTCGACAAGGTGGCGCTGGTCTACGGCCAGATGAACGAGCCGCCGGGCAACCGCCTGCGCGTGGCGCTCACGGGCCTCACCATCGCGGAGAACTTCCGCGACGAAGGCCGCGACGTGCTGCTGTTCATCGACAATATTTATCGTTATACCCTGGCGGGAACCGAAGTGTCCGCGCTGCTCGGTCGTATGCCGTCGGCGGTGGGTTACCAACCGACCCTGGCGTACGAAATGGGCGCCTTGCAGGAACGCATCACCTCCACCAAGACCGGCTCCATCACCTCGATCCAGGCGGTGTACGTGCCGGCGGACGACTTGACCGATCCGTCGCCCGCCACGACCTTCTCGCACCTGGATGCGACGGTGGTGTTGTCGCGCCAGGTGGCGGAGCTGGGCATTTATCCCGCGGTGGACCCGCTGGATTCCACCAGCCGCCAGATCGATCCCAACATCATCGGCGATGAGCACTACCGCACCACGCGCGACGTGCAGGCCACACTGCAGCGCTACAAGGAACTGCAGGACATCATCGCGATTCTGGGTATGGACGAGCTGTCGGAAGAGGATCGCCGCGCCGTCTCCCGCGCGCGTAAGATCCAGCGCTTCCTGTCGCAGCCGTTCTTCGTGGCCGAGGTGTTCACCGGCACGCCGGGCAAATACGTCGCGTTGAAGGAAACCCTGCGCGGTTTCCGCGGCATCGTCGACGGTGACTACGACAACCTGCCGGAGCAGGCGTTCTACATGGTCGGCAACATCGACGAAGCGGTGGAGAAGGCGAAGACGTTATAAGGCAGTGGCTGGTGACAAGAAAACACTTGTGACTGACACCCGCCACCGGCTACTAGCAACACGCTACCTGGATTGAATTTATGGCCATGACTATGCATGTCGACATCGTGAGCGCGGAGAAGGAGATTTTTTCCGGCACCGCCGAGATGTTGTTCGCCCCGACGGTGAGCGGCGAGATCGGCGTGCTGCCGCGCCACACCCAGTTGATCGCGCGCATGAAGCCGGGCGAGGTACGGGTACGCACGGCGCAAGAGGAATTGTTTTTCTATGTCTCCGGCGGTTTGATCGAAGTCCAGCCGCATGTGGTAACGGTGTTGGCGGACACGGCGGTGCGCGCCAAGGACCTGGACGAAGCCGCGGCGCTGCAGGCCAAACAGCGGGCGGAAGAGGCGATGAAAGACCGCGCGTCGGATATGGACTACGCCCGCGCCCAGGCGGAACTCGCCGAGGCCGTGGCGCAGTTGCAGGCCATCCGTAAGTTACGCGATAAACTCAGGTAGTCACACCCGGACAGGATGTCCAGGGAGGCGTGGCCGTTGCTGCACTCATTCATCCAGGAGTCGTAAGCATGCACCAGGATTTGGTAAGACCGAACAAAGTCGTTTCCCTCACGTACGTAATACGCAAGCAGGACGGGGAAATATTCGAATACACCGATCTGCCCATCGACTATGTGCACGGCGCCGGCAGCCGTATGTTCCGCAAGATCGAGCAGGCCCTTGAAGGACGCAAGGTCGGGGAAAAGGTCTGCGTGACGCTGGCACCGGAAGAGGGTTTCGGCCCGCACGATCCGGGGCTGACCTTCACCGACGATCTGGAAAATGTACCGGAACAGTTCCGCCACGTCGGCGCGCAGCTGCAGGCGCAGAACGCCAAGGGCGAAGAGCTCACCTTCGTCGTCACCCACGTGGGCGAGAGCCAGCTGACGGTGGACGCCAACCATCCCCTGGCTGGTCAGACCGTTACCTTTGTGGTGACGGTGGCGGCGATACGCGACGCTACGCCGGATGAGGTTCGCAGTGGTGATCCGGGCGCTACCGGTCATACCCTGCAATGAGTAGGGTGGGCATCGCCCACCAAGCGCGGCTTCGGTTGATTCCGATGGTGGGCGATGCCCACCCTACTGGAGACGCTTTTACAAAACGGGAGTAGTTCTCGTACTCCCTCCGCGCCATTAGCACACACCGCCGGTCTATGCTTAAATCCCCACCATGACCAAGCACGCCAACCCACCCCTGGAAGTCATCATCCTCGCCGCCGGTAAAGGCACGCGTATGTTTTCCGACCTGCCCAAGGTGCTGCATCCCCTGGCGGGGAGGCCGCTGGTGGAACACGTGGCCATCACGGCCCAGGCCCTCGACCCGCACGCCGTGCACATCGTGTATGGTTACGGCGGCGAGCGTGTGCCCCAGGCCCTCGCGCGCCTCGGTGTGATCTGGGCGTTGCAGGCGGAACAAAAAGGCACGGGGCACGCGGTGCAACAGGCCTTGCCCGGCGTCGGGACAGATGCGGTGGTGCTGGTGTTGTATGGCGATGTGCCGCTGACCCGCGTGAGTACGCTGCAGCCCCTGGTCAGCGCCGCGCGCAACAACGAACTGGCGGTGCTGACCATGACCCTGGACGACCCCACGGGTTACGGCCGCATCCTGCGCGACACGCAGGGCCGAGTGCGCGCCATTGTGGAGCAGAAGGACGCGACGCCGGAGCAGCGAGCGTTACGCGAAATCAATACCGGCATCCTGGCGGTGTCTGCGCACCACCTGAAAAAATGGCTGGCGACGCTGAAAAACGACAACGTCCAGGGCGAATACTATCTCACCGATATCATTGCCATGGCGGTGGCCGACGGGGTTAAAATCAGCACCACACAACCGGCCTCGGCGTGGGAGATCATGGGCATCAATAGCAAGGCACAGCTGGCGGAACTGGAGCGCGTGGCACAGATGAACAGCGCGCGCGACCTCATGGACCGCGGCGTCATGCTCATGGACCCGGCACGCTTCGATCTGCGCGGCAGCCTTGAGACCGGGCGCGATGTGGTGATCGACGTCAACGTCGTGATGGAAGGCCGCGTGGTGCTGGGGGACCGGGTGCACATCGGACCGAACAACGTGCTGCGCAACTGCAGCGTGGACAGCGATACCATTATTCATCCCAACTGCGTCATCGAGCAGTCGGTCATCGGCGCGGACTGCCGCATCGGCCCGTTCGCGCGCATCCGCCCGGACAGCGAGCTTGGAGACCGGGCGCACATCGGCAATTTTGTCGAGATCAAAAAATCCCAGGTGGGCGAGGGCAGCAAGGTCAATCATCTGAGTTATATCGGTGACAGCAGCGTCGGCAAACAGGTGAACATCGGCGCCGGCACCATCACCGCCAACTACGACGGCGCCAACAAACACCGTACCGTCATCGGCGACAACGCGTCCATCGGTTCCGATTGCACGCTGGTGGCCCCGGTGACCGTCGGCGCCGGCGCCACCGTCGGCGCCAACACCACCGTTACGCACGACGTCCCGCCGGGGGTGCTGGCGGTGGGCCGCATGAAGCAGAGAATTATCGAGGGCTGGAAGCGGCCGCAGAAGAAAGACAAGGTGTGAGGCCACGCTGGTAAGGCGAGGCACTGTCTTTGGTAGGGTGGGCATCGCCTACTCTATATATGTATCACTGACACAAAACGAGGTAACAGTCATGTGTGGCATCGTCGGCGCCGTCGCCCAACGTAATGTAGTCCCCATTCTGATCGAAGGCCTGAAGCGCCTCGAATACCGCGGTTACGATTCCGCCGGCGTGGCGGTGCTGGATCAGGACAACCAGCTCAAGCGCGTGCGCGCCATGGGCAAGGTGAAAATGCTCGAGGCCTCCATCGCCCAGCAACACACCCAGGGCGTGACCGGCATCGCCCACACCCGCTGGGCGACCCACGGCGTGCCGAGTGAAGACAACGCCCATCCGCACGCGAGCAACGAAGTCATCGCCGTGGTGCACAACGGCATCATCGAAAACCACGACAAGCTGCGCAAGAAACTCCAGGGCCTGGGTTATGTCTTCACCTCTCAGACCGATACCGAGGTGGTGGCCCACTTGGTACACCACCATACCAACAGCAAAGATCTATTGGCCGCGGTGCGCGCCACCATCGCCGAACTCGAGGGCGCCTATGCCCTGGGCATCATCAGCGCCTCCGAACCCAATCGCATCATCGGCGCACGCAAGGGCAGCCCCCTGGTGGTGGGCGTGGGCATCGAGGAGCACTTCATCGCGTCCGACGCCATGGCCCTGGCACCGGTGACGCACCAGGTGATTTATCTCGAAGACGGCGACATCGCCGACCTGCGCCGCACCGAACGCGCTATCTACGACGCCGCCGGCAACAAGGTCGACCGCCCGGTGCGCGTGTCCGAGGCATCGGCCGACGCGGTGGATCGCGGCCAATACCGCAACTTCACGCAAAAAGAAATTTACGAACAACCGCAGGCGGTGGCCGATACCCTGGAAGGCCGCTTGGGCAACCACCGCGTCCTGGAAGAATCCTTCGGCGTGGCCGCGCCGGCGATCCTGGACAAGGTAGCCGCGGTGCAGATCATCGCCTGCGGCACCAGCTACCATGCCGGCATGGTAGCGCGCTATTGGATGGAAAACCTCGCGGGCATACCGTGCAACGTGGAAGTGGCGAGCGAGTACCGCTATCGCAAACACGTGGTCATGCCCAATACCTTAATAGTCACCATCTCCCAGTCGGGAGAGACCGCCGATACCCTGGCCGCCCTGCAACAGACCAAGACCCTGGGCTATGCGCATTCCCTCGCTATCTGTAACGTGCCGGAGAGCTCCCTGGTGCGCGAATCCGAATTGGTGTTGTTGACCCACGCCGGTCCGGAAATCGGTGTGGCCTCCACCAAGGCCTTCACCACGCAGCTGGTGTCGTTACTGCTGCTCACCATCGTACTGGCACGCCGCCACGGCCTGACGCCTGCCACGGAAAAAAAGCTGGTGGCGGAGCTGGAGCACCTGCCGGGACGCCTGCAGAAAGTGTTGGAGCTGGACGATCACATCAAGACCCTGGCGGAGCGCTTCGTCGACAAACAACACGCCCTGTTTCTCGGACGCGGCGTGCACTACCCCATCGCCATGGAAGGCGCACTCAAACTCAAGGAGATCTCCTACATCCACGCCGAGGCTTACGCCGCCGGCGAACTCAAGCACGGCCCCCTGGCCCTGGTGGACGCCAACATGCCAGTGGTGGCGGTGGCGCCCAACGACGAGCTGTTAGAGAAACTGAAATCAAACCTGCAGGAAGTGCGCGCCCGCGGCGGCGAACTGCTGGTGTTCACCGAGGAATCCTGCAACGTTGCTTCGGAGCCCGGCACCACCATGGTCTGCATGCCCGAGACCGGCGAATGGACCGCGCCGATTCTTTATACTATTCCGTTGCAGTTGCTGGCCTACCACGTGGCCTTGGTGAAGGGAACGGACGTGGACCAGCCGCGCAATCTGGCGAAGTCGGTGACGGTGGAGTAGCTTTTAGTCCCTTCCCCCTGAAAGGGGGAAGGTTAGGGTGGGGGTGTAAGGCTGAATGACCGCCAAAGCGATCAACGCAGTGTCGAACAAAGCCGAACAGGAGATAAATATGAACCTGAAACAAATCGAAGACGCGGCCCTGCACCTGCCAGAGGATCAGCGAGCCGCATTGGCGCAGAAATTATTACTCAGCCTTGACGCGGCATCTGAAAACGAAATCGCCCAAGATTGGCTGGTGGAAGCCAGGCGGCGGGCTCGTGAACTGGAGGACGGGACTGTAAAACCCATTCCTGCGGAGGAAGTCAGGCGTAAGGCACGGGCGTTGTTGCGGTGAGTTATGGGTTTCATCCGGCCGCCGAGACGGAGCACCTTGAGTCTGTAGCCTGGTTTGAGTCCAGGCGGCCTGGACTAGGCGCTTCTTATCTTTCAGATTTTGAAGTTTTGATGGCGCAGGTATGCGAGGCGCCACACCGGTATCCGGTCGAGAAAGATACTGATATCAGGCGCGAGGGCGCGCCCTGCGCACCAAAAACTACACTGGGCCGTGGCTGACACTGAATGGATTTGAAGAGAGGTAATGAATCATGAGCACAGCAAAAGACGAAGTTAAAGCACTGCTGGATAAACTCCCCGACGACTGTTCGTTAGAGGATGTGCAATACCACCTGTATGTCGCAGAAAAAATCCGCCGGGGAATTGAGCGTGCCGAAAAAGAGGGTGTGCTAAGCCAGGGTGAGGTCGAAGAGAAGCTCGGTAAATGGACCAAGAAGTAAAATGGTCGCCGGAGGCCACTGAAGACCTGGAGTCCAT
>JAYSOL010000194.1:0-1625 GCA_043723045.1 Gammaproteobacteria bacterium
AGGCCTCGGCGCGAAACTGGTAGGTGAGCACCACCCCCTCGATAAAATACGGCAGCACCAGCATGCTCGCCCAGGCGTAGGTGTAGGGACGGCCGTGTAACAGCCCGAACAGCGGCAGCAGCAGCGGCAGGGTTTTCAGCGTCAGCCAGAATCCCGCTGGCACGCCCCGGGCGGGTGCGAGCCAGCCTTCCCAGGCCAGACTGAGGACGATCAGGGCGAGATACGCACTGCTCGCGAAGTAATACAGGCGCTGCACGCGCGCGGACGGTGCTTGGGTTGTTGCCGTGGTGGGTGTCATGGTTTTTCCAGTTGTCGGGCGATGTGCGCCAGGCGTGTGCCCAGGGCCTGGCACAAGACTTTTTCGTCGTCCGAGATGGGCATGTCGCTATGGATGCCGGCGACATGGCTGGCGCCGTAGGGTGTGCCGCCGGTTTGGGTGCGGTTGAGCGCCGCCTCGCTGTAGGGGATGCCCAGCAGCAGCATGCCGTGGTGCAATAGCGGCAGCATCATGGAGATCAGCGTGGTTTCCTGCCCGCCATGCAGGCTGGATGATGAGGTGAATACCGCCGCCGGCTTGCCCACGAGCCCGCCGCTCAGCCACAACGAACTGGTGCTATCGAGAAAATGCTTCATCGGTGCGGCCATGTTGCCAAAGCGCGTGGGACTGCCGAGGGCAAGCCCAGTGCATTGCGTCAGATCGTCCAGGCTGGCATAGGCTTCGCCGTCCGCCGGGATGCTGTCGGCCTGCGGGTCATGCAAGGGACCCACGGTCGGCACGGTACGCAAACGTGCCTGCATACCCGGCACTTTTTCCACGCCACGACCGATGTGTCGCGCCATGTCGCGCACGGCGCCGTAGCGGCTGTAATACAAGACCAGTATCTCGCTCACGGCTTGAGTATCCGCAGCACGTTTTCCGGTGGGCGTCCGACGGCGGCACGTTCGCCGTTGACGACGATGGTCGGGTGTATGCCCTGGCTTTCCAGTAACGCAAGGGTGCGCCGCGATGTCGAACATTTCGGATTGTGATACAGGATGATGGTCACGCACGCCTCCATGGGTTATATCAATCTCAAGAAATGATGGTCATAAGCGCCAGAATACCGCGTTTTCTTGACCCTGGGGCAGTGAAATGTTAATTTGCCCGTATCGTCGCAGGCTAATGAATAACGGAATTAATTCACCCACCGGGAGATTCAAAGAATGAAACACACCGACACCCTCAAGGCGTTGTTGTTGGCCGCCGCTGTCGCCAGTATCAGTGCGTGCGCCACCCAGCAGAAGGAACCTGTTAAGGAAGCCCCCCAGGTCGAGGCACCGGCCCCTGAGCCTGTCGCCACCCCGGCACCTACCCCCGCGCCTGAACCCGTGGCGGCGAAACCGGCCAATGGCAGCTATGAAGTGGTACGTGGCGACAACCTGTGGAACATCGCTGCTCAGTCGCGCATCTATGGCAATCCGTATCAGTGGCCGCTTATCTATAAGGCCAACAGCGGCAAAATCAAAGACGCGGATTTAATCTATCCCGGCCAGAACTTCGATATCAACCGCGCGGCCACGGCGGCGGAGATCGATGCGGCGGTCAACCATGCCAAGACGCGTGGCGCCTGGTCGCTGGGTGCGGT
>JAYSOL010000195.1:0-1556 GCA_043723045.1 Gammaproteobacteria bacterium
GTGCGGCTGCGCGAGGGTTTCGGCGAATATCTTCCCATCGGCGGCTTCGTCGCCGTGCTGATGGTGGCGGAGATGATCGTTGTCCTGGGTGGCGGGCGCTTTGGTTTGGAGCAGATGCCGCTGCCGCCGTCCCATCCCCTGGGTTACAGCAATACGCGCGAGCTCGGTATGCTGCTGTATACCGAGTACGTCTACCCGTTCGAAATCGCGGCGCTGGTGTTGCTGGTGGCGATCGTGGCGGCCATCGCCCTGACGATGCGCAAGCGCGCCCACAGCAAATACCAGAATCCGGCGCAGCAGGTGCAGGTACGGCGCGAGGACCGTGTGCGCCTGGTGAAGATGGCGCCGGAAAAGAAGAATTGATGTTGTCATATGCGGCCGGGCGGCCAGGCGGAAGTGTCCGCCGGCCAACAGTTTAAAGGGAAAAACATGATTGCATTGTCCAATTACCTTATTCTCGGCGCGATCCTGTTCGCGTTGAGCATGGTGGGGATTTTTCTCAACCGCAAGAACGTCGTGATTCTGCTGATGGCGATCGAGTTGAATCTACTGGCCGTGAACATGAATTTCGTGGCCTTCTCACGCTATCTCGGCGATAGCGCCGGCCAGGTGTTTGTGTTTTTTATCCTCACGGTCGCGGCGGCGGAGGCGGCCATCGGTCTGGCGATCCTGATCGTGCTGTTCCGCAACCGCAACACTATTAATGTCGACGACCTGGATACCCTGAAAGGCTGAGCCATGTTTGAAAACATGCAAAATATTTACCTCGCCATTCCCCTCGCCTGTCTCGCGGGCGCGCTCATCGCTGGCCTGTTCGGCCGGGTGATCGGCCGTTCTGGCGCCCACACCGCCGCCATCCTCGGGGTGTTTACGGCGTTTGTGCTGTCGCTGGTGGTGTTCAAGGACGTTGTTTACGGCGGTCACACCTTCAATGGCGCGGTCTATGTCTGGGGTGTGAGCGGCCAGATACCCATGGAGATCGGATTTCAGATCGACGCCTTGAGCGCGCTGATGATGGTGGTCGTCACCTTCGTTTCGCTCATGGTGCACATCTATACCATCGGCTACATGCACGACGACCCCGGCTATCAGCGTTTCTTCAGCTATATCGCGTTGTTTACCTTTGCCATGCTCATGCTGGTGATGTCGAACAATTTCCTGCAGCTGTTTTTTGGCTGGGAGGCGGTGGGTCTGGTGTCCTATCTGCTGATCGGCTTCTGGCACACCCGTCCGACGGCCATTGCGGCGAGTCTCAAGGCGTTCCTGGTCAATCGTGTCGGCGACTTCGGTTTCCTGCTGGGTATTGCCGCTATCTATCTGCATTTCGGCACGCTCGACTACGCCGCGGTGTTCAGCATCGCGCCGCATCTCGCCTCGCAGGTGGTGCAGATCGTGCCCGGTCTCGATTGGAATGTCATGTCGCTGATCTGCATCCTGTTGTTCGTCGGCGCCATGGGCAAGTCGGCGCAGGTGCCCTTGCACGTGTGGCTGCCGGATTCCATGGAAGGCCCGACGCCCATCTCCGCCCTGATCCACGCGGCCACCATGGTGACCGC
>JAYSOL010000196.1:0-3395 GCA_043723045.1 Gammaproteobacteria bacterium
GTTGGGTTACACCCGCAAGGGGTAGGCCGTGGTTGTAAGGGGCTGAAGCCCCAACAACACACGCACCGCCCTTCGGGCTAACCCAACCTACGAAAGGAGCCCCCTGGAGCTTTATGTCGCACGCCGTAACGCCGCAATCATCGGACAACGCACCGCGCCGCGACGCGCCTCGCACTGACGCACCAGCTTCGCCAGCACCTTCTCGATCTGCTGCAACTGCCGGATGCGGCTGCGCACGTCCGCGAGTTTGCGCGTCGCGATGGCGTGTGCCACCTTGCACTGAGTACCGTCATCCAGTTTGACCAGGTCGGCGACCTCGTGTAACGCGAACCCCAGCCCCTGAGCGGACTTCACGAACAGCAGCCGCAGCAAATGATCCTCGCCGTAGCGGCGGATGCCGCCGGGGGCGCGCTTCGGTAGCGCCATTAAGCCGATGCGCTGGTAGTAACGCACCGTCTCCACATTCACGCCGGCGGCGGCCGCCAGCTTCCCAATGGTGTAATCGGCACCGGTCATCATTCCTCCTCGACCCTTGACTCTGTACTTAGGTACGGAGTTAAGGTTAGTCCATCGACCCTCGCGATGAAAGCAACCCGACATGTCACAAGCCCCCTTTACGCAGCGACGGCCTGACGTCCTGCACATCGCCATCGTCGGTAGCGGCGCCGCCGCCTTCGCCGCCGCCATCCACGCGGTGGAGGCCGGCGCGCGCGTCAGCATGATCGAAGGCGGCGACGTCATCGGCGGGACCTGCGTCAATACGGGCTGCGTGCCGTCCAAGATCCTGCTGCGTGCGGCGCACATCGCCCACCTGGCGACACACCACGCCTTCGAGGGTATCGCACACAACCCGCCGTCCATCGACCGCGTGGCCCTGGTCCGGCAGCAGCAGCAACGTGTGGCCGAGCTGCGCCACGCCAAGTACGAAAGCATCCTGACATCCCATCCTGGCATCACGCTGCTGCGTGGTCAGGCGCGCTTGAAAGATACCGCCACACTGATCGTCACCCTGCGGGGAGGCGGCGAACAAATCGTGCAGGCCGATCGCATTCTTCTGGCCGTGGGCGCGCGCCCGGCGCTGCCGGCGATAACGGGACTGACGGACACCCCCTACTGGACATCCACCGAGGCCTTGCTGGCGGAACAACCGCCACGACACCTGCTGGTGCTCGGCGCATCGGCGGTGGCCTTGGAGCTGGCGCAGGCGTTCCGGCGTCTCGGCAGCGCGGTCACGCTGCTGGCACGCAGCACCCTGTTGTCCAAAGAAGATGCGCGACTCGGCCGCGGGCTGCAGGAGGTGTTGCAGGCGGAGGGCGTGCGCGTGCTGACCCACGCCCAGGCACACGCGGTGTGCCACGACGGCGGGGAGTTCGTGCTGCAAACCACGGCGGGGGAACTGCGCGGCGATCGCCTGCTGGTGGCCACCGGCCGCCGGCCGAACACCGACGGCCTGGATCTCGCGCGGGCCGGTGTGGCCACCGACCGGCGCGGCGCCATCCTCGTGGACGATCACCTGCGCACCTCGGTAGCGTCGATCTATGCCGCCGGCGACTGCACCCAGCACCCGCAGCTGGTGTACGTGGCGGCGGCCGCCGGCACGCGCGCCGCGCGCAACATGCTGGGCGGTGATGCGGCCCTCGACCTGTCCACTCTGCCGGCGGTGGTCTTTACCGACCCCCAGGTCGCAACCGTGGGACTGACCGAAGAGGCTGCCGGCCAGCAGGGCCTGGGCGTCACCCGCCGCACCCTGTCATTGGAAAACGTGCCACGGGCCCTGGCCAATTACGACACCCGCGGCTTTATCCAGCTGGTGGCGGAAACCGCTAGCGGGCGTCTGCTGGGCTGCCAGGTCCTGGCGGCGGAAGGCGGCGAGATGATACAAACGGCGGCCCTGGCCATCCGGCAGGGTATGACGGTGGACGAGCTGGCAAACCAACTGTTCCCCTATCTCACCCTGGTGGAGGGCCTCAAGCTTTGCGCCCAGACCTTTAGCCGGGACGTGACGCAACTGTCCTGCTGCGCCGGATAGGGCCTGCCCCGCGACGCACAAAGGCATCACGCTGTAGGGTGCGCCCTGCGCACCGGTCGATAAGAGCGGTGCGCAGGGCGCACCCTACTACACGACACTCCCGGCCTTCCCGGCTTTAGGAGCGCGGGAGCAAGCTCCCGTTTAAGGTGTAGTGCCCTACCTAAGAGCCATATTAGAAAAGCGGCGGCAAGCCGCCGCACTCCACAGTTAGCCCCATCGAGGTCACAAAATCCGCAAAACCGGCGGATTTTGAGGTAAAATCCGCCGCATGAAAATCTGCATCCTGTCCGACAGCCACGACCACCGCGAGTTACTCGCCGCGGCGGTGGACGACGCCAAGCGCCATGGCGCCCAGGCCATCCTGCACTGTGGCGATGTGGTGGCCCCCAGCACCCTGCATGCGGTCACCCCCTTCGGTCTGCCCATCCACGTCATCCACGGCAACAACACCGGCGACATGTACCACATGAACCGGCTGGCGCATAAACCCGGCAGCCTGGTTAATTATTATGGTCAGGACGCCGCCTTCACCCTGCACGGCCGCAAGATCTTCCTGGTGCACTTTCCCCACTATGCCCGGGGCATGGCCCTCACCGGCGACTACGACCTGGTGTGCAATGGGCACGAACACCGGGCGCATATCGACCGTATCGCGAATATAAAAGGTGGCGAGACCCTGCTCATCGATCCGGGCACGGTGGCGGGCATCGGTGCGCCGCCCACCTATGTGCTGGGTGATCTCGCCAGCATGGAGTTCGCCATCCGCTCCATCCCCGATGGCCGGGGCAACGTGACGCCCTTACCCAAGGCCGCCGCCGGCGGTTGAGCGGCCATTATCGTCATCCCGAAATATTCTGCCCGCAGCAACCGGACGACCTTCATCCGCTCTAACGCAGGCTACTACCCTCCCGGAACCCATGAGCATGCCTGAGATCACCGCCCCGTCCCGCTCCACCTGGCTGTGGGACATCCTGTTGTTGTTGCTGGTGGTCGGCACACTGTTCGGTTACGGTCTCGGCGATCGCGCCCTGTGGGAACCGGACGAGGGGCGTTACAGCGATATCCCGCGGGAGATGGTGGCGACCGGCGACTATGTCACGCCGCGTCTCAATGGCGTGAAGTACTTCGAGAAACCGCCGCTGTTTTACTGGGCGCAGGCGAGCGCCATTCAGGCCTTTGGTCTGAACGAGTGGGCGCTGCGCCTGTGGCCGGCGTTGTTCGCCCTGTTCGGCGTGGTCACGGTCTACGCCGCCGGACGCCGGCTGTTCGACCGGCGCACCGGGCTGCTCGCCGCCAGCGTGCTCGCCACCAGTCTGCTGTATTATTATCTGGGCCGGACCATCACCCTGGACATGGCGGTATCGGT
>JAYSOL010000197.1:0-6966 GCA_043723045.1 Gammaproteobacteria bacterium
AGTGCTGCAGGGCGAGAGCCACCTGATACAACAGGCCCGGGCGGTCGTGGGCGGTGACTTCCATGGCGGTGGATAGCCGGTTGGGTGCGACATCGAAGCCGACCCGGGTTTTGATGGGGAAGTGTTTGAGCGTGCGTGGTAACAGCGCATTCTTCAGGTCGCGCCCCGCCCTGGGGTTGTTCAGCTGCGCGCGCAGTTCCTGGCGCAGACGGCTGAGCTGCTGCGCATCGGTGATGGGTTGGTTGTCGTGATCCAGTATGACGAAGGTATCCAGGGCGAATCCGAAGGTCGTGGTGTGGATACGCGCATCCACGATGGACAGGTTGAGGCGGTCGAGTCCGCCGGTGAGGATGACGAACAAGTCATCCCGGTCGGGGGTGTAGACCAGCACTTCCGTGCCGCCGGACTCGGGCAGGTAGCGCGTGGCGACCAGCGGCAGGTCCGCCACCGCCGCTGCGACGATTTCCTGGGTGTGCCAGGCGATGGTCTTGACCGCGTGGCGCAGAAAATACTCGTCCTCCAGGCGCTCCCAGTGTTTTTGCACCTGCTGCGGGTCGATGTGCTTGTCCTTGAGCAGCGCCAGGGTTTCGTTTTTCAGGTCGGCGATGCGCGCCTCCAAATCGAGGGGCTGGCCGACGCCGCGCTCCAGTGCGCGCGACGTGGCGTTGTACAGTGTGGTCAGCAGCTTGTCCTTCCAGGAATTCCATACCTTGGGGCTGGTGCCGCGCATATCCGCGACGGTCAGCAGATAGAGGTTGTCGAGACGTGCCTGATCACCCACCAGTTGGGCGAAGCGCAGCACGACTTCGGGGTCCTGGATATCCTGGCGTTGTGCTGTGCTCGACATGGTGAGGTGGCTGCGCACCAGCCACGCGACAAAACGCGCATCGTAATCGCTTAAGCCATGGAGTTTGCAGAACGCCTGGGCATCCTTCTCCCCGAGCTGAGAATGGTCGCCGCCGCGCCCCTTGGCGATATCGTGAAACAGCCCGGCCAGAGTCAGCCGCTCGGGCTTGACCAGGTGCGCAATGATACTGCTGGCCAGCGGAAATTCCACGCCGAACTCCGCCACCGTGAAGCGCCGCAGGTTGCGCACCACGAACAGGCTGTGTTCGTCCACGGTATAGACATGGAACAGGTCGTGCTGCATCTGCCCGACGATACGGCCGAATGCGGGGATGTAGGCACCGAGCACGCCGTAGGCGTTCATACGCCGCAGCTCGTGGGTGATGCCGCGCGGCTGACGCAGAATCTCCATGAACAGGCTGCGGCAGGCGCTGTCCTGGCGGAACTTGCTGTCGATGCGGCGCAGGTTTTCGCGTAGCAGGCGTATGGTCTGGGCGCGCACGCCCTTGAGGCGCGTATGCTGCTGCAGGATGAGAAACATTTCCAGCATGGCGAACGGCGCGCGTTCGAACACCCGGTTGTGGCTGACCTCGAGGAAATCGTCACGTGCCTGGAAGCGCCGGTTAATGGCCGTGACCTTGGATTTACCCGGCGCGAGTAGCGCCTCCTGAAAGTGCTGCAACAGGATTTCGTTCAGCAGCCCCAGTTCCTTTACGTGGCGGTAATAATTTTTCATGAACTGCTCGACCGCCAGGCTGCCGGGCCGGTCCTGGTAATGCATGATCTTGGCGAGGGACCGCTGATAGTCGAACAACAGGCGGTCCTCCCGGTGATCGGCCAGGTAGTGCAGGCCGCAACGCACCTGCGCCAACAGGTTGTGCCCGCGCACCAGGGAGCGGTATTCGGCCTCGCTCAGAAACTCCAGTTGCACCAGGTCGTGCAGCGCGGTGGCGTGGAAGTGGCGCTGTGTGACCCAGGCGATCATCTGGATATCGCGCAGACCACCGGGGCCTTCCTTTATATTGGGCTCGAGGTTGTAGGCGGTGTCATCGAAATGATGATGGCGTTCGATCTGCTCCTGCCATTTTGCGGCGAAGAATTTCCTGCTCGGCCAGATACTGCTGGCATGGGTTTTTTTCTGCATGGCGGCAAACAGCTCCGGGTCCCCCTCCAGCAGCCGCGCCTCCATGAGATTGGTGGCCACGGTGATGTCTTTTTTCGATTCGTTTACGCAATCCTTGAGCGATCGCACGCTGTGACCGACCTCCAGCCCCATGTCCCAGAAAAAATTCAACAGGGCCTGGGCGAAATCGCGTATGTCGTCGTGCTGATTCTTCGCCAGCAGCAGCATGAGGTCCACGTCCGAAGCGGGATAGAGCTCGCCACGACCGTAGCCGCCGACGGCCACCAGGGCGATGTCGATGGTGTCATCGAGCAACGGCCGGTGATGATTCCAGGCGCGCTTGAGTAACTGATCCACCAGCCAGGCGTGCGTGCCGATGATCTCCGTGGCTTTGGTGCCTTGGAAATAGTGCTCCTTCAGCGTGTTGCGGCCGTGCTTGAGGGCATTGCGGAATAGCGCCAGGGCGGCGGCGTTGGCGCGCGGTGAGGCGCTCGCTGTCACATCCAGATCGGCGAGTGCCTGATCGAACTCCTTGGCATTGAAGACCTGAGTCTTATTCAGTGGCATGGGGATAGATGATGATGCCGTGGGTGGGGAGGGCGCGCAGTGTCCTGGCTTCGACGCGCCTCAGGGTTCGTCTCCCGGGACCAGGGTGAGGATCTCGTGACCCGTTTCGGTAATCAGTATGGTGTGCTCCCACTGGGCCGACAGACTGTGATCGCGCGTGACCACGGTCCAGTTGTCCGGCAGCAGTTTCACGTCCTTTTTACCGGCATTGATCATAGGCTCGATGGTGAAGGTCATGCCCGTGGTCAGTGTCATGCCCGTGCCCGGGGTGCCGTAATGCAGGACCTGCGGGTCCTCGTGGAACTCGCGTCCGATGCCATGACCGCAGTATTCGCGCACCACCGAACAGTGGTTGTTCTCCGCATGCTGCTGGATCACATGCCCGATGTCGCCGAGGCGCACGCCGGGTCGCACCAGTTCGATGCCCTTCAGCATGCATTCGTGGCTGATGCGCGTAAGGCGCCGGGCCTGGATCGACGGTTCGCCGACAAAATACATTTTGCTGGTATCGCCATGGTAGCCGTCCTTGATGACAGTGACGTCGATGTTCACCACATCGCCTTTTTTCAGTTTTTTGTCGCCCGGTATGCCATGGCATACCTGGTGGTTCACCGAGGTACAGATCGAGCGGGGGAAACCGCGGTAATTCAACGGCGCCGGTATCGCCTGCTGCTCGTTGACGATGTAGTCGTGGCAGATCCGGTCGAGCTCGCCGGTGGTCACGCCGGGCTGCACATGCGGCGCGATCATCTTCAGCACCTCGGCGGCCAGGCGCCCGGCGACGCGCATTTTGGCGATTTCTGCGGGGGTCTTGATGGTCACGGACATGGTGGAAGCTGTCTCACGCCTGGAGGTGAACGGGGGGTCTGCGGGTGGCTTCGTGGCCGGTTTTCCTGTCTGCATACTGACACTTTACCTTATTTGCAAGCCGTTGACGCACCTCGATAAACCTTAGTTTATGTGGTGCGAACCGTGACGCACCCGCAGGGAATGTTTCCCTCGCGCCCCCCCTGGGGCAGGCCCCGGGCCCATTACCCTCGCCCGTCACCGGCTTTTGCGGCATGCTCCATTGCCGCATGCCCCGTACTGTGGTATAAAAGCGCGTTTTTAAAGGCTGTTTTAAGGCCACTCAACGGCACCCATGGCAGGTTTGTGGCATGGGGCCTAACTTCACACATGGGCCGTCACAGGCATCCGGGTGCTCTAAACGCCGATCGCTCCGCCCACATGGGCCGGGAGATCGGGGGATAGGGTGGATGTCTGGGGTCCATGGCGGAATAACCCAACATTCGGAGCAGACTTAAAATGAGTAATGTTACCATGCGTCAAATGCTGGAGGCCGGCGTTCACTTTGGCCACCAGACGCGTTTCTGGCACCCCAAGATGCGCTCCTATATTTTCGGCGAGCGCAACAAAGTGCACATCATCAATCTGGAAAAAACCCTGCCGTTGTTCAACGACGCGATGAATTTCCTCGGCAAGCTCGCGTCGAACAAGGGCACCATCCTGTTTGTCGGCACCAAGCGCCAGGCCGGCGACATCGTGCGCGAAGAAGCCACGCGCTGCGGCATGCCCTTTGTGGATCACCGCTGGACCGGCGGCATGCTGACCAACTACAAGACCGTCAAGAAATCCATCGAGCGCCTTAAGCTGCTCGAGGCCATGGAGGCGGACGGCAGCATCAACAAGCTCAACAAGAAAGAAGTTCTGTTGCTGGCGCGCGAACGCGAGAAGCTCAACCGCAGTCTTTCCGGTATCAAGAACATGCCGGGCCTGCCGGATGCGATGTTCGTCATCGACGTGGGTTATGAGTACATCGCGGTGTCCGAGGCCAACAAGCTCAATATCCCGGTGGTGGCCGTGGTCGACTCCAACTGCAAGCCGGACGGCGTGGACTACGTGATCCCGGGCAACGACGACGCCATCCGCGCCATCCGCCTGTACGCCGCGGGCGCCGCCGATGCCATCATGGAAGGCCGCAACATGACCACCATGCCGATGCCGTCGGATGACGAGGAGTTCATCGAAGTCAGCGAGGAGCCATCTAAGGTCAAGGTAGCGCCGAAGAAAAAGGTGGTGAGCGCAGCCCTGCCGACGGAAGACGAGGTCGAGGCCGCCGACGCCAAGGCCAAAACCGAGGCTCGCACCACGGCCCGGCCGAAGGCCAAGGCTGCTCCCGGCAAGACCAAACAGTCCGAGGACGAATAAAGAAACAGGGGGCCTCGCCCCCTTTTTCTTGATGAGAATTTTGTCGCTTTAAGCGTGTGGGGAATTGATATGACGATTACAGCAAGCCAGGTTAAGGATCTACGCGAGCGTACCGGCCTCGGCATGATGGAGTGCAAGGGTGCGCTGACGGAAACCAACGGCGACATGGACGCCGCCATCGACTTGTTGCGCAAGAAGGCCGGCGCCAAGGTCGAGAAAAAATCCGGACGCACCGCCGCGGAAGGCGTCATCGGTATGTTTATCGGGCCGGACCGCAAGTTAGCGGCCATGGTGGAAGTAAATTCGGAAACCGACTTCGTCGCCAAAGGCGATGAGCTCGCCGCCTTTGCCACCGCTATCGCCGCGTGCGCGGCGGCTAACAAACCCGCCGACGTGAATGCGCTGAATGCACTGCCCCTCGTCAAGGGTGCGGCCCAGACCATCGCCCAGGTACGCGAAGGCCTGGTGTCCAAGCTGGGCGAGAACATTGGCGTGCGCCGCTTCGAGCGTTATGCCGCGGACAAAGGCCATATCGCCAGTTACGTGCACGGCCGCAAGATCGGCGTGCTGGTGGAGATGCAGGGTGGCGACGAAGCGTTGGCGCGGGACATCGCCATGCATATCGCCGCCAGCCGCCCGCAGTGTGTGTCCAAGGAACAAGTGCCGGCGGAACTCATTGCCAAGGAGAAGGAAATCTTCTCCGCCCAGGCGGCGGAGAGCGGCAAGCCGGCGGAGATCATCGAGAAGATGGTGGTCGGACGCATCAACAAATTTCTCGCCGAGATCACCCTGCTGGGCCAGCCCTTCGTGAAGGACCCGGACAGCACGGTGGAAAAACTGCTCAAGGGCGCCGGTGCTACGGTAGTGCGCTTCGCCCGCTATGAAGTCGGCGAAGGCATTGAGAAGGCATCCTCCGATTTCGCCGCCGAAGTGATGGCGCAGATAAAGGGAGGCTGATCCTTGTCCGGTAAACCCCAGGGAAGCCCGAGGTCTGCCGCCTATCGCCGCGTATTGCTGAAGCTCAGTGGCGAGGCCCTCATGGGCGAGGATGCCTACGGCATCAACCGCGCGGTGATGACGCGCATCGTGGCGGAGTTGCAGCAGATCATCGCCACCGGCGTGCAGCTGGCCCTGGTGGTGGGCGGCGGCAATATCTTCCGTGGCGTCGCCCCGGCGGCGGCGGGCATGAACCGCGCCACCGCCGATTACATGGGCATGCTGGCGACGGTGATGAACTGTCTGTCACTGCAGGATGCCCTGGAGCAGGCCGGTGTGGCCACGGCGGTGCTCTCCGGTCTCAACATCGATGGCGTGGTGGAGCCGTACTCGCGCCGCGCCGCCGTCGCCTATCTGGAAGCAGGCAGCGTGGTGATCTTCGCCGCCGGCACCGGTAATCCGTTTTTCACCACGGACACCGCCGCCAGCCTGCGTGGTCTGGAGATCGGCGCCGATGTGGTGTTGAAGGCCACCAAGGTGGACGGCGTCTACGATAAAGATCCCATGCGACATGCGGATGCGGTGCGTTACGATACCCTGACCTACGATGAGGCCTTGGAAAAACGCCTGGGCGTCATGGACGCCACGGCCATTGCCCTGTGTCGGGAACAAGGCATGCCCCTGCGCGTATTCAATCTCAACAAGCCGGGCAGCATGCTGCGCATCGTCATGGGTGAGAACGAAGGTACTCTGGTACAACGCGGAGGCAAGTGATGCAAGACGTGATCAACAAAACCAACAAAGACGCGGAAGCGCGCATGGCCAAATCCGCCGAGGCGCTCAAGACCAATCTGGAAAAGATCCGCACCGGCCGCGCCAACGTGAGTCTGCTGGACCATATCACGGTGGACTATTACGGTACCCGCATGCCGCTCAATCAGGTGGCCAGCGTCAGTGTCGGCGATGCGCGCGCCCTGACGGTGACCCCTTTCGATAAAAGTATGGTGCAGGCGGTGGAAAAGGCCATCATGGAGTCCGATCTCGGCCTGAATCCCGCCACCTCGGGTCAGGTCATACGTGTGCCCCTGCCGGCGCTGACGGAAGAGCGGCGCAAGGAACTCGGTAAGGTGGTGCGCAACGAAGGCGAAGAAGCCAAGATCGCCATCCGCAACGTGCGGCGCGATGCCCTGGCCCATCTCAAGGAAGCCCTGAAAAAGAAAGAGATCTCCGAGGACGATGAAAAACGTGCACACGACGCGGTGCAAAAACTGACGGATCGTTTTACC
>JAYSOL010000198.1:0-3055 GCA_043723045.1 Gammaproteobacteria bacterium
CGGCGGGGTTTTGTTGGGTTACACCCGCAAGGGGTAGGCCGTGGTTGTAAGGGGCTGAAGCCCCAACAACACACGCACCGCCCTTTGGGCTCGCGTGCCCTTTAGGGTAAACCCAACCTACGAAAGGAGGCCTGCCCCTGGCTCTCCCCACTGAGGAGGTCGGGACGAGTTAAGGCAAGAGGTGTAGATACCTATGCCCTCTTTTGGGAGGGGACTGGTTCAGGGGTTCCCTAGGGTTGCAGCGCCGCGTACGCCCGCTGCGCCAGCAGCGCATGCGCGGTGCGGGTCGGGTGGATGCCATCCCAGTACACGTAGGTGTCGGGCGACACGCAGTAGGCGCCGCGCAGGACACCCGGCGTGATACAGGAATGCTCGACATCCGTAAACCCGAAGCTGTTGGGTGCGGCCGCCACCTCGGCCAGCAGACTAAAAACATCCAGGCGCGTGATCTTGACCGGCACACTGGCCTCAAGGCCGCCCAGCAGTTGCGTCAACCCGAGATTGAAATTCGTCGACAGCAGCTGCGCGGCAGCCTGCGCCTTAGGGCCCTGCAAACGCACGGCAGGCAACAGCGCCAGGTTGGGTGCATTGGGTATCAAAAAGTGACGCGCGCCGGCCGCGTACAGGGCGAGGAGATTGTCCCGCAACGCCACCATCGCCGCATTCAATATCGTCCCGCTGGTGGCGCCACTGGGGTCCGTCGCCAGGGCGGCCAGGGCATCGCGTATATCATTATTGCCTATGTAGACGACATACAAAGCATCGGTCGGCGCCACACCACCGGCGTCGTGCAGGTATCTGCCGACCTGGATCGCCAGGGAGGTCGTACCCTCCTGGCGCGCGCGCGAGGCGCCCACCGCGTAGTTGGAAAATATTTTTGGTGCCAACAGGGCCGGCCCGGTGCTGAAACCACGATGCAGGCGATAACCCAGCTGCTCCACCCAGGTCGGGCCATTACTGAAATGCAAACCACCGCGCGCATAAGGTGCGGAGGGTATCAACTCAAACGGTGGGAAAGAGACATCCAGGGTCAGGACAAAGGCATTGCCGGGATCGGAGAGACTGTCGCCGAACACAACGAGGCGACTCGGGTCGGCGGCCTCGGCCAGACGCATGCCGAACAACAGGATAATGACGGCCAACAGGGACTTGCTCGTGCGCATTCTTTTCATTCTTGTCTCCTCCAAGCTGAGTGGTTGAACCCGCATCACGATAGCAACATTCACGGGGTCGGCAAACAATTTTTCACTGATCCCAAGAGGTCTACATACCTGCACCGTATTCCCACGATATCGAAAAGATCGAAGGCGATAACCCATTACGGATACTGCAAGCAGAAATCGTAGGCGCCCGTGCCACTGTAAGCCGTGACCACCCAGATGAAGTAGCCGCTCGTGGCATTAAAGTCGATGCGCTCCTGAGGTCCGGCTCAATCGTCACCCGACGGAAGGCTGTGGTTCGAAGGTGAAAGGGCTGTCTCTAGCGCAGTGCCCGGCAGTCACTCAATCCCAGACCGGGCCTTCGTCGGTATCGGGAACGATAAAACCACGCTCGCACAATTCGTCCATCAGTCGATGCCGATAATTGCTGATACCCGTCTCGCCGTCCAGAACGGCCAGCCGGTCTTCCGCCTTCACGATCGACACGGCCGCCTTGGCTCGCTCCATGGCGTACTCCGATGTCCACTGCGAAGGACACAGCACCGGCCACGCATACTCAGCTCCATCCTTGCTGTTCAGCATCAACACCCGATAGGATGGCGGCAGGTCGGGTGTGTCGACGGGGAAGGCCGGCGCCTGCGTTGCCGCGTCCTCCCTCGGCAGTATGTCGTCGCTGAACAATACATCGGCAGTGTCATTTTTCTCCAGGGCTTGTTTGGGCTCGGCGATTTGCCTGCGCACATCGCCACTCTGCCTGCTGTCCTGAGGGGTATCGAGCTGCGCCGAGGCGGAGTGATAAAACATCTCAAGCGCATTAAGACGGCGGCTGAGCGGCTTGTCATCCGGTGAGTTGGGGCGTATCACTAAATGTGAACACTGGCCACGTTCCACGGCAAGTCGGTCCCATAGCTGGATAACCGTGTCGGTCGCTGTACAGCATGTGTCAAACCGTCCGTGCGCCGTGTGGTACTCGACAGTCAGTTCAACAGTAGCGTTCACCTTACGCAGTACTGCGGCATTTAGGGTGGTGAGCGCTGTAACCGGCCGTGGGACATTCGTTTCGGTGACGGACAAGACCGCGGACTTTTCTTTGATAGCCCCAACCTGCTTGACGGTAGCAGGCCTCAATCCAGTGCGGGGGCGCGCTTCGTAGAGCGTGGGGCTGAACCCGGTGGCACGCTGAGCGTCATGCGCGGCACATAGGGCGTTGAGTTCGCTGAGAATAATGTCGATGTCTTTAAGGAGGGTTCCGCTATCTGGACGATTGTTCATAGACAGGACTCCATGGGGCCAGGGCCCATCCTAAAACAGCGCAAGAAAATCCGCCAGCACGATTATTGGCAACGCCCTGTCCGCATACGGGCAGGCGATGTGCGCCAGACACCCACCGCAGCAGCCCGCCGGAACCGCCGCTACCAACCTATCTCACTCGCGGTCGCGTACCCGATCTCCACCTCGCCCAACCCGCGCGGGATCTCGGCCCGGGTCTGGCTGATGGGGATTCTACCGGCCATGATCTCGGCCCTTTGCTGCGGGTAACGGGGATCGGCATAGGGCTCGGCAAACCCTTTAGGGTAAACCGGTTGGCCATTTTCGTCGTATTTATCCGTGGCGCCCAGGGTATGCAACAACTCATGCGCGATCACCACATTATTCTGCGCGCGCTGTTGATCGCTGGCAAACACGTGCACGACGCCCAGCAGTCCTTTCTGCAGGCCGAGGGAATGCGGCAGGGACAGATCGTACTGCAGGGGGTGATAAAGCACGAACAGCCGCACTTTGCCGAGACTGCCCCAGAACGGGGTGTGGCGGAAGGCATACCAACGCAGGCGCAGGCTTAGGTTGACGGCCTCCCAGCGGCTATGCGCCTGGCTTAGGGGCGGCCGCTCCCCGAT
>JAYSOL010000199.1:0-3710 GCA_043723045.1 Gammaproteobacteria bacterium
CGCTCCATCGAGCGCCCGCCGCAGGCGTTGCGTACCGAGTAATCCGCCGGCCCGTTACCCCCGGGCAAGCTAGTTCTCGAAATACAACGCCGCAAGCTCCGTGACATGCCAGAAGGGGTCGTCCGCCATGCGTGACCCGTTCTGGCGCAGGGCGGTGAGCACGCGATCCCGGAATTTCCGATCGTGGTTTTTTTTCGCCAGACGCAGACTGGCCTGCGCCAACACCCCGGCGGGGGACGGCGTCGGACCATCACCGGTCATGCCCACGGCCCCCGCGCCCGGCAGGATGGCGCCGCCCTGCGGCTGACGCCAGCCCTTCGCCCCGTAGTACACCGCCCATGCCCGGTCGACCACCTGCCGGGCGAAGCGGAAGTCCTCCTCCCGGCCGCTGAGCTCGGCCCATTCGAGCAGTCCTAAGGCCACATAGGCGTAATCCTCCAGGCTGACGCTACCCAAGGCGCGACCGTCCACCTCGGCTCGGCGCAGGTTCGTGCCGTCCCACAGATGCTTGGCGATATAGGTGCGCACCGAACGCGCCGTGTCGGCGTAGTCTTTTTTTCCACTGCTACGCGCGGCCTCGGCATAGGCCGCCAGTGCCAGGCCGTTCCAGGCCGCCAGCACCTTGGTGTCGCGCGGCGCTTGGCGCTTGGCCCGTGCCGCCCGCAGTTTTTTCAGGCTGCTCGCCAACAGGGCGTCGATCGCCGCCTGGCTGCGCTGCATCTTCGCCGCCACCTCCGTGGGGGCGAGTGCGGGCACCGGCAGGAAACCGGCGTCGAAGGCCGGGCTGCCGCTCACCCCGTAACGCAGGGCGTAGGCGCGAACCTCATCCTTACTCAGCAGGGCGGTCAATTGCTCCTGCGACCAAAGGTAATAACCGCCCTCCACCCCCTGGGCATCCACCGCCGAAAGGGCCGCGATCAAGCCACCGCCGGGGGAAAGTAATTCGGCCTGCATAAAGTCCAGGGTACGATCGGCGATGTCAGCATAATCCGCGCGCCCGAAGACGCGCGCGGCGTGCCGGTAAAGGCGCGCGAGCAAGGCATTGTCATACAGCATCTTCTCGAAATGCGGTTCGTTCCAGCCCGGGTCCACGGTGTAACGAAAAAAGCCGCCGCTCATGTGATCCTGCAGGGCGCGTTGCGCCATCTGATCCAGGGTCAGCAGCAGGATGGCCTTGATCTGATCGTCCGCTTTACGTTCGTAATGGCGCAACAGAAACTCCAGTTGCGGCACCATGGGAAATTTTGATTGCGCGCCGAAACCACCCTGCATCGGGTCGGCCAGTTTGTGTGCCGCCGTCATCAGATCGGCCACCAGGGCGGCCACGGATCGATCTTGCGGCCAGGTTGTCACCGGCAGCGCCTGCTGGGGTTCCGCCGCGCGCGCGCTTTGCACCAGGGACTGGCTGTCCTCCTGCCACAACTTCGTGATGCGCTGCAGCACCCCGAGGAACTGATCCGGCGGCAGGTAGAGCGTGGCGTGCAGCGGATGGCCCTGCGGCGTGACGAAGACGTTGAGCGGCCAGCCACCCCGACCACGGGTCGCCTCGACAAAGGCGATCATGCGCGCGTCCAGCGCCGGTTCCAGCTCGCGATCGATCTTGACCGGTATGAAGTGCTGATTGAGAAACTCGGCGATGCCCGGATTGCGATAACTCTCGCGCTGCATCACATGGCACCAGTGGCAGGAGAAGTAGCCGATGGACAGGTAAATCAACTTGTTCTCGTGGCGCGCACGCTCGACCACATCCGGACCCCATTCCTGCCACGCCACCGGATCGGCGGCGTGCAAGGCGAGGTAGGGGGAGGCATTGCCTTTGAGCTGGTTGACCAAGGGGGCGGCAACCACCGCACTGCCCGCCAGACATAGAATGACCACGGCGACAACGGTGCTGAATCTTGCTGTTCTGCGGCCCATGCTTTTAAGACAGGGCCACAGCGGGGTTTATTCCCGGCCCTTGGGCTTGGCCGGGTTTTCCCGCTCGTAGCGGTCCAATTCGGCCTCCATCTCCCCATCGTCCATGGTCCGATGGCCCTCTTCGCCCTGCGCGGCACCGTGAGCACGGGCGTCGGCCACGCGCTTGGCCACAAACAAGCCGATCTCGAACAGTATCAGCATGGGGATGGCGAGGAAGGTCTGGGAGAACACGTCCGGGGGCGTAAGGAACGCCGCGACAATAAAAACCCACAGCACCACGTAGGGGCGTTTCTTCGCAAGCTTATGCGGATCGACCACGCCCATCCAGGCCAACAGGATCAACGCGATCGGCAGCTCAAAGGCGATACCAAAGGCAAAAATCATGGAATAGACAAAGTCGAGATACGACTTGATGTCGGTCATCATGGTCACCCCCTCCGGAACAGTGCCCACGAAAAAACCAAACACCATGGGGAAAACCACGAAGTAGGCGAAGGCCATGCCGGCATAAAACAGTAGCGTACTGGAGATCAGCAGCGGCACGATCATGCGGCGTTCGTGCCGATACAGGCCGGGGGCAACGAACGCCCACAGCTGATAAAGTATCATTGGCATACTGATAACAATGGAGACGCCGAAGGTGAGTTTGATGGGCGTCAGGAACGGCGACGATACATCGGTGGCGATCATGCCGGCACCCGTGCCCTTGGGCATCACCGCTGTCAGCGGTGATGCCACCAGCGTGTAGATATCGTTGGAGAAGTAGGCCAGCCCTGAAAACACCAGCAGCACCGTGATCACCGCATAGGTCAGGCGATTGCGCAGCTCCAGCAGATGCGAAATGAAATTGCTGGTGGGACTTTCCTCCGCCGCAGTCGCTCCCGGCGTCCCGCCTCCCGCGACACTCGCGCGTCCCTGCGCGTCGTTGTCGGGCTCAGGTTTTCTTGACGCCGCCATGGGGGGTCCTGTTGGTCTTAGTGACTACTTTTTTGGTGGCTACTTTCTTAGTGACGGTTTTGGCGATGGTTTTTCTGGGGGCCTTCGAGGATTTCTTTGCCACGGCCTCACGCACTGGCGCGACTGGCGGTAAGGTCGCGAACTCTTCAACCGCCGCCTCCGGCTCGCCGCCCTGGGTCACCTCATTCATCGCACCGGAAAAATTACTGAAGGTGTCGGCGGCGGATTTCTGCAACATGCTGCGGGTTTCGCTCAACTCGGCGTGCATCTGCTTGAAGGCGGCGAGATCCTCGTCCTTGATCTCCGCATCGATATCGCGTTTGACGTTTTCCACGAAGCGGCGCAGCTTGCCGGCCCACTGGCCGGCGCTGCGCGCCACCTCCGGCAGCCGCTTCGGCCCAAGCACGATCAACGCGATCAGGCCTATCAGCAGCATCTCGGAGAAACCAATGTCGAACACGGACCCTGCCTGAACTTAGAAGATGAGCTGGGGGATGATCGGAGAAGGTAATCAGGCCTTTTTCTTTTGCCGGCTGGTCTGCTTGGCGGTGACCTTGCCCTCGATGGGCTTGGCGCCGATTTTCTTCGTAGCCCCCTCGGTCGGCTCTTCTTCGTCCTTCTCGCCCGCATCCTTCATGGAGGTCTTGAAGTTCTTGATGGCACCGCCCAGATCGCCGCCGAAATCGCGCAGCTTCTTGGTGCCGAATATCACCAGTACGATGGCCAGAATAATCAATAACTGCCAGATGCTGATACCCATCACTATTCTCCTGCTTTCCGCCGGTGGCTGGCTGCGGGCCTTCCCGCACAGCCCACCGGCCAATCGTAATAACCGT
>JAYSOL010000200.1:0-3980 GCA_043723045.1 Gammaproteobacteria bacterium
ACCGGCATACTGCATGTCGTCGTGACCACGCGCAGCGGGGCCAAGGCCGCTGTCAGCGCCAAGGTGGCGGTGGCCCAGGGCGCGACCATTCCGGCGGGCGGCGTGACCGGCACTTCCAACAAAACCCGGGTGCAGGATGATGAGGTCCTGGTGCTCTTTATCAATGATATGCCGCTCAAGGGGTTTATTGAATCCGCCACCATCCTGCTACGCGACGGCGATATCCAGATCAGCGGAACGCCACTGCTGGCGGAAAAGCCCCAGCTGGGCTTTCGCACGCATAATTCGCTGAAGAAGGTCGAGGTTACCGCCGTGGTCAAAACGGCGCCATAGCGGTTATAGTACCGTCACGGGTCGCCAAACAAAGGGCCAGTATGCCTGACGTCACCAAACCGTTCTCGCCGTCCTGCGAACGCAACCAGCAACCGATCCTCGATATCCTGCGCGACGTACTGGCGCACAGCGTTGAGGTGCTTGAAATCGGCAGCGGCACCGGTCAGCACGCGGTGTTTTTCGCCCGCCACCTGCCGCACCTGCAGTGGCAAACCAGCGACCTGCCGGACCAGCACCCCGGTATTCGCGCCTGGATCGCGGACGCGGCCTTGCCCAACGTGCGCGTGCCCGTCGACCTCGATGTGGATGCTTCGGCGTGGCCGGTGCGGGACATGGACGCGGTCTTTTCCGCGAATACCGTGCACATCGTCGCTTGGCCACAGGTGCAACATATGATTCAGGGAGTGGGGCGGACCTTGAAACCGGGTGGACTCTTCTGTCTGTATGGGCCGTTCAATGTCGCCGGTCATTTTACCAGCGACAGCAATGCTCAATTCGATGTCTGGCTCAAACAGCGCGATGCACGCAGCGGCATTCGGGATTTCGAGGCGCTGGACGCAGAGGCGCAGGCGCAGGGCATGCTGTTGGCGCAGGATGTGGCCATGCCCGCGAATAATCGGATACTGGTCTGGCGTAAGCCGTCGTCAACGGGGTAACATCGCCCGAGGCAATTAGGGAGTCCAGGCCGTGTCCGGAATCACCCAGGCGGATCAACCCGCCGACCTTACACCGCTGGTGAATATCACCACCCTGGTCTATGCACTGCAGGCGCTGGCGTTTTTTGTCGGCCTCACGTACATCGTCGCGCTGATCATTAATTACGTTAAACTTCCCGATGTGGCGGGAACCTGGCTGGCGTCACACTTCCGCTGGCAGATCCGCACCTTCTGGTTCTCGTTGTTGTGGCTGGTGCTGGGTGGCGTGACGTTGATCCTGGTGGTGGGTTACTTAGTGTGGCTGGCCAATGCGGTGTGGGTGATCTATCGCATCGTCAAAGGTTGGCTGTCCCTCAACGACCGCAAGCCCATGTATGCCCCCGTGCCCGAACACTAGGGAACCTCTGAATAATTCGCTGTAGGGTGCGCCCTGCGCACCCTACATTTTTGAATTAATCAGAGCCTCCTTAGTAGTGAGCCCCAGCGTATCGTGGCCGCGGTCCGTGTTAGCATAGCTGGCCATTAACAACGTAATTTCCGCCATTGAAAATACTCGCCCTGGAGACCGCCACCGAAGCCTGTTCCGCCGCCGTCTGGCAGGACGGGCAGGTGGTGGAGCGCTTTGAGCTCGGCCGTCGACACTCGGAGCGGATACTGTCCATGGTCGAGGAGGTGCTCGCCGAGGGCGGTTATTCCCTCGGGCAGATGGATGCCCTGGCCTTCGGACGCGGGCCCGGTTCCTTCACCGGATTACGCATCGGTGCCGGTGTCGTGCAAGGCCTGGCCTTTGGCGCCGATCTGCCGGTGGTGCCGGTGTCCACCCTGGCGGCCCTGGCCCAGGGTCAGGACGCCACCCGGGTGTTGGCCGCCCTGGATGCGCGCATGGGACAGGTGTATTGGGGTCTATGCGTCAACACCGGTAGTGGCATGACGCTGCTAGAACCGGAGCGCGTGTCGGCGCCGGGGGATATCGTCCTGCCGGGGGGCGACACCTGGATCGGGGTCGGCAGCGGCTGGGATGAGTATGCCGCGGCCCTGCTGGCGCATTTGGGATCGCGCATACACGCCTGGCAGCCCCAGGTCTGGCCGCGGGCTAGACACGTGGCGGAATTGGGCGCGCGCGGTGTCGCTGGTGGCAGTGCGGTGGCGGCGCAGGATGCCTTGCCGTTATACGTGCGTGACGATGTGGCGCAGAAATCTTCCGTGCGTCGATGACATCCATTCGTGGAAAGGGGTTGAACGCATGAGCACATTCTGGATTGTGGGTATCGTCCTCAACGTGACGTTAACCGGGCTTATTCTGTATTGGTTGATCAAGCAGGCTAAGCCGCGGAGTAAGACGAACCCACCGCACGCGGAGGCCGCCAAGCCATCGCCGCCCGACACGGACGGGAGTAGGTTGGGGTGAGCCCAGCGAACCCCAACAAAATCAGGATAGACCGACACTGGGTGCACATGTTGGAGTTCGCTGCGCTCACCCCAACCTACCCAACGGGCCCGGCTCCGTCGGTGCAGGCTTGAGGCAAATGCGCGCCGTCTGCACCGCGGTGCCACGGGTGCGGATGATCTCCACCAGATAGCCCTCCAGTATCAGACTGGTACCGGGTTCCGGCAGGTCTTCGAGATATTCCGTAATCAGCCCGTTGAGTGTCTTCGGGCCGCTGGTCGGCAGCTTCCAGTCGAGGCGGCGGTTGAGGTCGCGGATGTGGGTGCTGCCGTTGACCAGATAACTGCCATCCTCCTGTACCTGCACGTCATCCAGCACGCCGGGGGCCGGGCTGGTGAAGTCGCCGACGATCTCTTCCAGGATCTCCTCCAGCGTTACCAGGCCCACGATGTCGCCGTATTCATTCACCACCAGCGCCACGCGCCGTTTGACCGCGCGGAAGTTGAGCAGCTGGGTGCTCAGCGGCGTTCCCTCCGGCACGAAATACGGTTCGAGCAGGATGGTCATCAGCGCTTCGCGATTGAAGTTGTCGTTGCGCATGAGGTGCAGCACCTTGCGCAGATGCACGATGCCGGCGACCTTGTCCAGGTTGCCGTGGTACACCGGTATGCGCGTGTAATGGCTGGTCGCGAGTTTGGCCATGATCTCGTCCCAGTCCGCATCCAGGTCGATGCCTTCGATCTCCCCGCGCGGTACCATGACGTCTTCGACGGTGATCTTTTCCAGATCCAGAATGGCGAGCAGCATGTCCTGATGCGACTCAGGCATGAGCGCCCCGGCCTCCATCACCAGCATCTTGAACTCCTCGGTGGAGAGTTTCTCCGCCGTGCGTGCGCGCACCTTCACACCGAACAGGCGCAGCAGGCCGTTGGCGAGCATGTTGATGAACCACACCACCGGGTAACTGAGCCTGAGCAGCGGCCGCAGCACGTAGGCGCTCGGATAGGCGATGCGCTCCGGGCGCAGGGTGGCGAACGTCTTGGGCGCGAGGTCGGTGAGGATCAGCACCACCAGCGCGATGATCACGGTCGCGATGCCGATGGCGCTTTCCTTCTCGCCCCACAGGCGGATGACGGTGACGGTGGTGAGCGCCGAGAACAGCGCATTGACCGAATTGCTGCCGAGTAGGATGACGCCGATCAGCCGGTCGGGGCGCTCGAGCAGTTTGGCGGCGAGGCGCGCGCCGCGGTGGCCGGACGCGGCCTGATGGCGCAGGCGGTAACGGTTGAGGGTGACCAGACTGATCTCGGCGGCGGAGAAAAACGCGGAAACAAAAACGAGGAAGATCAGAATGCCAAGCAACGTACTGATGGGAATGTCATCCAAGCCTTGTTTGCCTCAGGGTTCTTACGCAACGGTGGATTCTAGCATAGGGGTGTGGAGGGGGCACTTCGTCCTGCGCCGGCGGGAATAGGCCATGTTGCACTACGCTGCGTCCGGGGCGGCTGCCTCACAGGAGCCGCCGGCAGGGCCGTGGCGTGTCAGCGGCGCAGGATCACTTCCAGGACAAACTTACTGCCGAAATACCCCAGCACCAGCAGGAC
>JAYSOL010000201.1:0-6180 GCA_043723045.1 Gammaproteobacteria bacterium
TTCAAAGTGACTGCGCAAATCACAACCCTGCACCTCCCACACACCGTTGAACTTGGGGCAGAAGGCGCAGCGCAAGGTGCAACGGTTGGTGATGTTCAAATACCGGTTGCCGTGCAGCGTATAACCAATGATATTGGACGTGTTCATAGAGGGTGCATCGCGACTAGGACTGTCGTGGTAATCTAAAGATAGCCCCACCATCTGGCCTTGACGTACGTCAACAAAAACGCTCACACCGGCTGTCCGCTGCCAATATGCTCATTCCCTGCCCGTCGCACCCCGCACACGCTGACTACCCGTGGCAGCGTCTGTCAGACCGGCGCGACCGCCATCAATGCTCGCCCTTGGTGCGCAACAACCCGGCCAGGCGGTTGCCCTGTTTTTGGGGTCCGCCCCGGGGAAAGATGTCGTGCAGATAGCGATTACTGCCACGTCGGGCGTCCCACACCTTGGTGAAGTGCTGAATCATGGTACGCACCTGCGCCTGCACCCCGTGTTGCTGGTAATACGCGCGCAGATAACGGATCACCTCCCGGTGCTCGGGCGTCAATACCAGTCCTTCCTGCGCCGCCAGGGCGGTGACAAAATCTTCTGACCAATCATCCAGGTTGACCAAATAACCTTCCGAGTCGGTTTCGATCAACCTGCCGTTGACGTTCAGGGTTCGACTGTGTGGCTTGAACTGCAACATCGCATTAACCTCTTTTTAGTAGACTAAAACCGTCAGCTATAGAACAATAATCGCACCCTGCCGACATTCACTTGACCGAAGTCAAATCGCCCGCAGGCATGATAAAGCCCCTGTCCATCGCGTCAAGGCCCCGGTCGGTGCCCCGGCACGGTCACCCCACGTTCACAGCAGGAAGCGAAAACACCATGAGCGCCCAAGACAACCAACCCGATTGGGACAAAATTGCAGAAAAATTCGATATCTGGCTACCCCAGCTCGCCCCCGTGGGCGAGGCCTTGCTCGCCGCCCTGGCGGCCCAACCGGGGGATCGTATCCTCGATCTGGCCTCGGGCACGGGCGAACCGGCGCTGACCCTGGCGCGGCGCATGAGTGGCAACATCAATATCACAGGGGTGGACGCCGCGGACGGCATGGTGCAGGTGGCCCGCTCCAAGGCGGCCAAGCTAGGGCTATCCGGCATCACCTTTCAGTGTATGCCGGCGGAGCAACTGGCCTTCGACGATAACACCTTCGACCGCGCCCTGTGCCGCTTCGGCGTCATGCTGTTCCAGGACCCGCTCAAGGGACTCACGGAAATGCACCGGGTGCTCAAGCCGGGCGGGCGCTTTGCCCTGGCGGTATGGAACACCCCGGAAACCATGCCCACCCTCCACTGGGCCTACCAGGTCTTCGCCCCGCGCCTGCCGCAGGACAAGCACCCGCCCCTGGCCAAAGTCACCTCCCTCAGCGGACCCGGCGTGCTGGAAGACCTGATTTACCGCGCCGGTTTCAGCGACTACGCCTTAGAGACCCGGGTGCTGCATTACCACTTTGCCTCCTTCGATGACTATTGGGATGCGGTCGAGGCCTCCGATGTGTTGAAGATGCAGTTCGACGCCCTGCCCGCGGACGAGCGCCGTCTGATACGCAACGAGGTCGGGCAGTTTGCCCGGGCGTTTGTCAGCGCGGAGGGGTTGCGTATTCCGCATGAATACCTGCTGGCCAGTGGGATAAAATAACCCCGCCGCACTCCAAAGGTCTCGTCCGCCGCGACGTGCGCCTACCATTTACAATTTCATTTAATTCCATATAGTTGAGATATGCCTCAAGCGTTAGTCTTAAGCTAACCCGAAACCTGCACGCGCCACCCACAGGAGAACGCGCCATCGCCAGTCTATCCCCCACGCACGGCGATGACCGCCGTGGCCCGGCACGCCCCGCTCCGCACCAAAGCACCCCCAGACCCTGGCGCCCCCTCCTCGGCGTCTTTTTCGTCTCCCTCCTGACAGCGAGCACCGGCCTCACGGCCGCCGTTAAATCCCCCGCCGGTATCGACGTGGTGCTGGTGATGGACAGCTCCGGCAGCATGAAACAAACCGATCCTGAGCGTCGGCGTGTGGCCGCCGCCAAACTGTTCATCGCATTATTAGGCAGCGATGACCGCGTCGGCGTCATCAGCTTCAGCGACGCCGGCTATCCGGTGATCGGCCTGACGCCGGCACAAGCCAAGCCGCAACAGGAAAAATTATTCAAGGCCGTGGACAAGGTGTCGTCCAAGGGCGCCTACACCAACCTGCATGCCGCGCTGCAAGCGGCGCACGAGATGCTGGCGCGCGAAGGCTCCGCCGGTCGTGCGCCATACATCCTGCTTATGTCCGACGGAAAAATGGACACCGGCGACCGGAAGCGCGACGCCGCCCTCGGCCAGAAGATCCACAGCGAGCTGCTTCCACGCATCGAAAAACAAGGGGCGCGTGTCTACGCCCTGGCGTTCACCGCCGCCTCCGACAGCGCCCTGATGCAGGCCATGGCCGCGGCCACCCACGGCCTGTACCGCGTGGCACCCAGCGACAAGGATCTGCACGCCGTCTTCGCCACCTTTTTTGAAAGTTCCAAGAGCCCGGACATGCTGCCCATCGACGGCGGCCGCTTCCAGGCGGATAGCTCCATCGAAGAAGTGAACATCGTGGCGTCCAAGGAAAACGCCGACGTCAAGGTGTCCCTCGAAGACCCGGATGGCCAGCGTCACAGCGCAGCACTTCCCGGCAGCGGCATCCGCTGGATGCCGGCGGCGGGCTTCGACCTGATCACCGTGCCCCATCCCAAACCCGGCACCTGGAAACTGCTCTCCACCAGCGGACAGAGCAAGGCCTATATCGTCACCGATCTCAGCATCGCCACGGACACAAAAAATGCCGACCTGCCGGCCAATGCCGAATCGGTGGTGCAGGCCTGGCTCAGTCGCGACGGCGTGGTGGTGACACAGAAGGAGATCCTTGCCAGCACCCAGTTCCTGGCGGAGATCAAACGTCCGGACGGCAAGATCGCGAAATTCTCTTTGTTCGATAACGCGCAGCTCGGCGACAAAATCGCCGGCGACGGCATCTACGCCGGTAGCCTCGACGTCTACCTGCCCGGCGCCCACGAACTGCGCCTGATCGCCAGGAACCCGACCTTCGAGCGCAGCATCGTACGTTACTTCAACGTCCTGCCGCCGGCAGAGGGCAGCGAGCCACCCGTGGTCGAGCTTCCAACGGCGGACAGCGCCACGCCCGCGGTGACCCCGCCCCCCGCCGCGGCGGAAGAACCCCCCGCACCAACGCCCGAGCCGGAAGCCGCCGACACCCCCGAAGACACACCGCCACCCGTACACCCACCGGAAAAAACCGAGGAGCCCCTCAATCTGTGGGTGGCTCTGGGTGTGTTCACCGTCATCAACCTGATCATCGGTGGCATCGCCGCGGGCGTGGTATTTTGGTTGCGCAAGAAAAAGATCAAGACGGGGCTGACGGATTTTCTGGAAGACAAAGACGGCGAGGATGGGTTGGGTGGTAAAGACGATTAGTGGCAGGGAAATAAAAACACAGTTTGAAGCATGGCGAGAGGACCATTAGCCAGATGCACACTATCAAGTGGTGAGCCGTAAAGCTTTCATTATTCTGCCAACCGCCGATCAGGATAAGCCAACCGCCAATCGGGGGAAGTGGAAACCTTCGTCGAGAGTTTGTTACTAATACACTGCTTCAGTAATTCAGGGAGCGGTTTAGATCATTCACTCAACACAAGGAGGTTACCAAGATGAAGAAATATACACTCGCCGCGTTGGCACTGATGACAGTATCGGGATTGGCCTGGGCCGGAAGTGGCGCGGCTTCGTTCAAGGATCTGGATACAAACCGTGACGGCCAGATCACTCTTGACGAGGCGAAGAAAGCGCCCGAGGTCAAGAACGGATTCACCAAGGCCGATGCCAACCAGGACGGTACGCTCGATGCAGCGGAGTTCGCCGCGTTAGAGACCATGCCGAAGGAAACCAAGTAACGAGGTTATCTCCCCCGTGCGGGGATCCACACCCCATTCCCCGCAACTCAGGGAATGGGGTCTTTCCTGCCGCTCCCCTCAAAAGCGGCGTTTGTGACAGCTTGGGGATACCGTTACGCCCCACATGCTTGACCTTTATATTGGCTTCCGCTATTTCATAGTAATGTGTTGTGGATTTCGCAACTCACACGCCAAAGGCCGTTAACCGGCGTGGACTATATGGGGAAGCATGTCCTTATCTGCGATACATTATTCCTGTCTGGCTGTTGGGCTGCTCGTCGTTGCAACTCCTGCTTCGGGGGACAAGTTCGACGTCACGGTACCCATGCATGACAAAGGGCTGGCGACCTATTACGTCAATGCCGAGATCGCCGATCTCGGCATCAGCGAATTCATGGTGGATACCGGCTCGGGCTACCTGACCATCAACGAACAAACACTGAACGCCCTGCAGGAACGCGAGCAGGTGCAGTACGTGAAGGAGCTGCGCGCCATCCTGGCCAACGGTTCCGAGCTGATTGTTCCGGTCTATGCGATCAAACAGCTGCGCATCGGCGCCTGCACCCTGCGTGATATCGAAGCGGCCGTTTTCCCCGCCCGCACACGCCAGATTCTCGGCCTCTCGGCCCTCAACAAGGCCGCACCGTTCACCTTTTCCGTCGATCCACCGGAGCTGGTACTCAGCAACTGTGTCCAAAGTGCGGATGTATCCTTGGCGCAACCCACCCTGGCTGAGGCCACCGACCCTGCTGTGCCTGCAAGAACCAGCGACGCCACGCCCGTTTCGCTCGAAACGTCATCCCCCAATTAATGTGTTTTTACAGAGCATGGGAAGAATAAAACCCTTTCCCGATTGGCACTCACCTAAGCATGGTCGTCATGGCGAGGTGATCCGCTTTCCGGGTCATGGCGAGCGCAACGCGACAACCTCCTGACGACGCCACCGGATATAAACGTAGCCGCGGCCTTCCACGTACCCGTGGCACTCACGCTGGAGTGCCACACCCACAGCGCAAACCGAAGCTGGAAACACGCGCAGGGTTCAGCGCAAGCCGTGTGCACAGAGGGCCTGCCATCATTTCAACCATTGCACCGCAGTGAGCGTGCCGCGTTTGAACCGCAGGGTGCATAGTTGAGTTGCTAGATCGTCGTCCGACCCGGACTTGTAGAAATGGTACTGAACTGTGTAGAACTTTCTATTTTTACGCGCCTCCAGCACGTTCGCCAACAGGGCATCGCCCGTCTTGGGATCGTAGGTGCTCAAATCTTCAACCAGACTCATATTCATCGTCGGGGAAGAAGACTGCCAGGACAGGCTGTGAAAACTTTCGACAAATCCCAGGGTAAGCTCAAGATTGTCCACTTTCACCGATGCCCCCAGGATACCGACTCGGCCATAGATAAGGTCTTTGATATTCCAGCCATCCGCGAAGAACTGCTGCTCTTTGGTGACATTCGGCGTATAGGTCTTGATCTTGGCGATGGCGGCGAGGCGATACTTCTCCTTCGTCTCCTTCTGCTGTTTAAGATTCGCGAGGTGGGTTCTGGCCTGATCGGCATACTCACCGCGGGGATGTACGTCGATGAAGCGCTGATAGGCGGAGAGCGTGTTGACGGATCGGGCCTGCAGGAACTCATCGCGTGGGGTTGCGCACCCGGCCAGCAGCGTGACCAGGAACGCCGTTAAGACATATACAAGGACTTTGATATTTCCCTCCTTCCTGAACGCTGACGCGCAGGCTATCCAGATGTGGGCGGTCTGAGTGAGGCTGTAAAATACGTCGCAGCCGATGCCGCGCGCAGGACGTTATTGACCCACGTCGCGACGAGCGCTGTCAACCAGTGCACGCGGAGCTTGGCGCCAGCGGAGTCCTGACAAAACTTCATAAACGCACGGCACCACAAACAACGTCAACAAGGTCGATACGATCACCCCGCCAATGACGGCGAGGGCCATGGGCACACGCGTCTCCGCGCCCGGACCGATGGCCAGCGCCAGTGGCAGGGCGGCGGCGATGGTGGCGAAGGACGTCATGAGGATGGGGCGCAGGCGCACGGGACAGGCCTCGAGCAGCGCCGCGCGCACACTAATGCCGCCACGGGCGCGCACCTGGTTGGTGAAGTCCACCAGCAGTATCGAATTTTTCTTGACGATGCCCATCAGCAGTATCAGGCCGATAAAGCTGTAA
>JAYSOL010000202.1:0-4068 GCA_043723045.1 Gammaproteobacteria bacterium
CATTTGAGCGCCCCCAGGAGTAGCGCGATGCTGGAGTCGAACAGGCCGAACAGATCCCGCGCCTGATCGTTACCGCCGACGGTAAAGGGCAGCACCACCACCGGAATATGCGCGCGCGTGCCCAACCACTCCGACGCACGCCCGTCGCTATAGGCGGCACGCAGCACCATCTTCGCCGGTTGCTGTTGCAGCGTGTTGAGCACTTCACCCAGATAGGCGCTGCTCGGCTCGACACCCGGCTTGGGCTCCAGGGTGGTGACCTCCTTCAAACCCAGCCAATGGTTCAGATAGGGAAAGCCCTTGTGTTGTACCACCACCGCCACGCCTTTGAGGGGTTGCGCCTGTTTCTCCCAGCGTTGCATCGCGCTGCTCCAGCGCGCACTGAAGTCCGCGTGGCGCGCGCGATAGTACGCCGCGTTGGACGCATCCACCAGTGCAAGGCGTAGCGCCAGGGCCTCCGCCACCCGCGCAATGTTGTGCGGGTCTGTCTGGATGTGGGGATTGCCCGCGGCGTGCACATCGCCGTCGGCACGATCGAGACGGCTGGGTACCTCCAGCATGGGCACGACGCTGGCGGCCTCGAAATAACCGGTAGCCCCCGGTTGGATGGCGGCGTTGCCCGACTGCCGCAGCAACAGCGGCAACCAGCCCGCCTCCAGTTCCGCGCCGGTGCACACCAGCAGCGCGGCGGAACGGGCGCGCGCAATCAGGCTCGGCCGCGCCTGAATGGCGTGCGGGTCCTGCAGGGCGGTGGTGGCGTTATACACATCGGCCTTGTCGCCCGCCAACTCCGTCACCAGCGCACCCCACTCCGGCTCGCAGGCGAATACCTTGAGGGCGGCGTCGGCGTGGGTTGCCGACAGCGCAGTCATACACATCACGATCATCTGAAAAAGTTTTTTCATGGCAGACTCCAGACACAAATTAATATTGATGGGCGCCATGGGCGCCGAGACTGGCCTGATACTGAATGAACCATTGATTATCGGTGACGTCGGCACGCGCCCGGTCGCGGGCAAACTGCAGACGCACGCGACTGAACTCGCTGAAGGAGCGTTCCAGCACCAGGCTGTTGCGTGTTGGACGATACTGCACCACCGGCAGATAGGCAGTGTTGGTGCCGAAGTCCTGCGATCCGCTATCCAGCTTCTCCGTGCGCACGCCCACGCGCCAGCGGGGCATGAACTGGTACAGGCCCTGCACATACCAACCGGATTGCCGCGTGGCATAGAGACTGCTGACGGGACCGAGGGACGCCGGCGGTGTAGCCGTGTCGTAGACCAGCTCACCGTCTTCCCGGCGGGAAAAATACTCGCCCTGCAATTTGGCGTTGTGCACGCGCGGGTTTCCTTGTGGCGCCCACTTCCACAGAAAGTCGGCGATCCACAAGCGGCTGTCGCCGGTAAAGGTGTTGGTCACCGGCTGTGCCACCAAGTCGTCCAGCGTGACCTCCCGATCTTGCGCGGTCGTCTTGAGGTAAGACAACCCGGCGCGCCAGCTGTGGCTGCTGCCCACATCACCCCCCGAGTGGATAAAGGTGGCCAACGCGCCGGCGCCATTGGCATTGCGTTCCGATCCGGGGAAATTCGCGCCGCGTCCCGCCTCCACGCCGAGTTCCAGATAACGATCGGTGGGCGCCAGCCACTTGAGCTGCACACCGTCGTCACTGAATTGCGTGCCGAGAAACGCCTGATAGGCCAGGGGATTGCCCACGAAGTCCCAGGTATGGGCGTGTTTGTCGTTGAGATAACCGACGGCGGAAAAATAGCGGCCGGCCTTGACGGTGAGTCCGTCGCCGAGACCGATGGTCTGCACATAGGCCTCTTCCACGGACACGGTGTTGTCCGGGGCCAGCGCCAGAATCAACCCACCGTACAGAAACGGATCGATATTGGCCAAGACCACCAGCTCCGACTCGCCCAGGCTGAAGCCCCGCTCCCCCGGACCGATGTCGCCACCTTTGATGAAACCGCTGATGGCGTAGTTCGCCGGGTCCTGGGACAGGCGCGCGTAACCGCCGGAGAGGATGAGCGAGATCGCCGGGTTAAACGCATTGGCAGCGGCCGGTGCCGCGCCCTCCGCCCCGTGCCCGGACACGGGCAGAATAAATAGTAATAACAGGCCAGCGGCCCGGATGGTGTGTTGCATGCTTGCACTCCCCAATCGATTGCCCGGCCACCACGCCGGAACTTTACCGCCCCGCAGGCACGGGACGACGATGATGTATTAGAGCGGGAGTGTTACGGGCGGCGCGCGGGCGCCATAAAAAAACAGGGCATCCACACCGTGGGAGGCGCTGGTGTGGACAGGGTGGAGCACATGGTATGTAGCGGAAGGAATCGTGGACGCCGTGCTAGCCACCGCGTTGCCGGCCTGGCCGTAGACCAGACACCATTCGCAGGCGTGATTCGGCTTGTGCAGCTCGAACTGGGCCTGATGCTGCGCATACGCCCATTGCACATAGAGAAAACTCGCGATGAGCAGGAGTGCTAAGGCGCGCAGGTGCGGGGTTTTATGGGAGGTTGGCGTCACGCGTAGAGTTTTACACCATTTTTTCCGCGGCAACAAGTTAGGCCAAGTGCATCACTCCCCGATGCCCCTAATCCCAAAACACCTCGCACGGCTTCAGCCACGTCCCCTCGCTGGATCGGAGGAAGGCCCCGCTCTCGCGAAATTGCGCGCGCGCCATATCGTAATCGTTGAAGTCGATCTGCGCGGTGTACTCCTGGGCCCGGTCTAGCATTTGTATATAAGGGTCGGCATCGCCCTGGTGGGTCAGCGCTTGAAGCGCCAGCTGGTACTCTGCCTGATAGACCGCAGGGATAATAATCGGGCAGCGTTCACTGTGCGTCAATTCGGCGTTCATCATGGCCCGGGCCATGCGCCCATTAGCGTCGGCGAAGGGATGCACTTCGGCGACGAGAAACATTATATAGATAGCCCGGGCAAAGGGGTCGTCGAGGGCCAGGTAGGGCTCGATACCCTTCGTAAGGGTTCCCACAACAAGCTCCGGTGCTACAAAGGCCGTCTCGCTGGTTCGATTTTCCTGTTGTTTGAATCGCCCGGGCTGTTTCTCTGGGTGGCCAGCCATCAGCCGTGCATGACGCGATTTGAGGATCGCGATGAATTCATCGGCAGAGGCCGGTACCCGACGCATTTCCTGACGGTTGGAAACGACTTGATAGGTGCCGAGTATGTCATGGGTATCGGCTGGGCGCTGCGGCATGGGGCGGCCCCGGAAGACGAACTCCGCGGCCTCCTCGACCATCAACTCGGGGCCTTCGCTGTAGTTGGAGAAATACGCCTCGAAGAACGCGAGATTCCGTTGCCCCTCGGGGGTGAGTGTTGGCATAGTACGCGCCGGCAACACGGCCTTGCGCAACGCAGCGAAGAGCGTGGTGAACAGCGCCAGCCGGTGCGCATCGCAGGGTGCGTCTGCGGTCAGGCAGCGCATCGACTGCGGGACGAGTGACGCGGCACGGCCAGCGAGAATACCGCTAATGAGCGCATCCAACGCCTCGTACTCTGCCCCAAGGTTCAACGTGGGTGCGATGCGCCAAGCGTGATCGCACAGCCGGACGAGCTCGGCTTCGCCTTGCATGCGAGCGATCTCGTCCAGATACCTTTCGATTTCCTCCCGTGACCAGCACTTGGCGCTCGTGCTGCGGACGTGCGCTTGCTGCAGATTCTCGAGCACTGCGCGTGACCGTGAGGCGAGGAACAGCCCTTCCATGATGGGGCTATCCCCCTCCACCGGCCCCTGGCCCTGAAGTATGTGAATGGCGATACCGGGGAGGGAGACGCGCTTTGTGAATTCATAAGTCAGAAATATCGTATCGTCCCGGGAGAGTCCTCCCTCCAACGCCGAGCGGTGACTCACCACGGCCTTGGGATAATAACGACTCAGGATTCGGAAAAGATTCCGCCGGACAATGCTTTCCGGGGGATCGATAAGGTTCGCGGTGTAGAGCTTAGGCGCGAGGTGGCGCAGCCGGCCGGCGCGGACATCACGGGAAATGGCCGTCGACTCCCGGGTGCTGGCGTTGCCGAAGATGATTTCGTTGAGGG
>JAYSOL010000203.1:0-6405 GCA_043723045.1 Gammaproteobacteria bacterium
TCCTATATTTAACGGACTCTCCGTTAAGCGCTTTGCCTCATCGCCTCAAACTTGAATAGGCTGTGGTTGCCGAGGCTCGAGTGCCGGCGATCAAGGCAAATCCGGGGCAGATTTATTTTCCCGATTATTCGCTCTTTTAAATAAATCTGTCCCGGTTTCCCGTCAGAACACATACCTTACAGTGAAAAAACTTCCGTAGCTGCGCCGACCTCGTTCGCTTCCGAATGATCGGCCTGCCTGGAACACCGAGGCGACAAACTCGATTTCCACCCGCTCCCACTCTTCGAGGGCGATGACAAGATCGACTTCCTGTCCGAAGTTGCTGCTTGTGCCCGTGGGCGTAAAGTCCAACCTGGCATTGCGTAGCGGGGAGTTGGGATTGTCCAATCTGTAGTCGTGGTAGACCAAGTCCAGGGAGCTGGAGCGCGCGAGCGAGAGGCCGGCGCCGACGGTCCGAACCGCGAGGTTTGAAAGCTCCGGGTCGAGGAGCACGCCGTAGTGATTGAAGCGCTGCACGCCGCCGAAGCCCGCTTGGTTCGCGTGAATTCCCGTTTGGCGAAACGACCGGTCGGTGCCGTCCTTGGGCGTTGGATCGCCGGAGCCAAAGGCATACCCGGTGAACAGGCGCGGCTTCCAGGCAAGGGGAAATAACCAATTGATTCCGGCGTCAACGGCCCAGCCCCGCACGTCGTGTTGGGTCTGCTGCGTCGCCACGCGCTGTTGCGGCGTAAGCACGTCGAACTCGACGAGTCGTTCGCGTCCGCGAACCCGGGCGGCGTCGAACCAATAGCCAAGTGCTCCGCCCGATGGATACACAAAGGTGCCAAGCAGGCGTGCGCCAAACCACGTAAGCCGGGCATCCGACGGATCTTCGCGTACGGCGGACACCACCTGCCCCGGCAGTTCGGTGTAAGAACGATCATTGTGGAGCAGCAGGAAAAGCTGCAGGGCGTGGGCCGCACTCCAATTCCAGGAGGCCTCGCCGATTATCCGCAGCACGCGCTCGTGCTCCGGATCCAGGTGGCTGCGGTCGGAGCGGCGCGGGGCCAGCTCTTGGGCCAGGGCCAGGCTGACGTCGAAGGTTTTTGTCTCGTAGGCCACGCGAATCGCGTCGAGCTCGTGGTCCCACCACCAGCGGCGTTCGTCCTCGAACTGGAGCCTGCCTAGGTCGACGCTCACACCGGAGCCGGCAATGTCTTCGCTGTAGAACCACATCTCACCGCGTTCGACAATGTAGTCGGAAGCGGTCTCCGCCGTACGGGCGCCCAGGTCCTTTTCTTTTTTCACCTGCACTTGCGCGAACAGCGATACGGGAGGGCCCAGGGTGTAGAACGCCTCCAGCCCGAGGCCCTGCAGCAATACACCCCGCTCAAGCGGGCGCTGTCCGGCATCGCCAAGCCGGCGCGATCGATCCAGGGAGATTTCATATTCGCCGCCCGCGGTCAGCGGGTGCCCGGCGATATCCATGCACCACGGCTCGAGGGGCCGTCGCTTGTCCTCACGCCCCGTTAGCCGCTGCCACAGTGCGTCGGCGGCCGTGTCTTGTTGTTCGTCGACGGCTTTGCACTCACGCTCGGTGGCGAGCGCCGTAGCGCCGGGATACGCGAGGAATAGTCCCCAGACCACGGCACCTATCAGCGAAGGAAGGCGCCTGGCGCGGCGCAATGGCGCGCGGCGTTGCTTGGCGCGCCACTCACCCGAATGCCAAACGGCTCCCATGCAACGGCAAGTCCCTGCGTGCCCCACTATCCCAGTCAACCCGCTGCCTATTCCATGCCTTCGATTGGGGCGAGCAGATCTTCCAAGAAAAACGCCGACAGTGCGGTGCGGCCCGAGAGGCCGGACTTGGTGTAAATCGAACGTGACTGCTCGCGGATGGTGCGTTCGCTAACGGCACGAATGGTCGCCACCTCTTTGTGGCTGAGGCCCCTGAGTAGCAGCAGCGCCACTTCGCGCTCCGCGTCCGTCAGGTTCCAGCGGGAAAACTGCACATCGATGGCCTCACCCAATCCAGTGAGCAAGGCACGCGACTCGGTGCGCCAGCGTTGTCCCTGAATGCGGGCGAGCTCAAGATCGCGGATCAACTTCAGATTGTCGTCCCGTTGCCGATGGGTCACCCGGAACAGTAGCGCCACCCCAACACTGGCTAACACCACCGGGACAATATCCAGAAGCTCAAAAAGCAGATCGCGCGGCGTCACGTCCGGCTCTTTAATCACCTCCAGGCCAAGAAAGAGTGCGATGCCGGCGATCACAACGATGATGGCCCAGAATCTGGTGCGGGTATCGATCCAGTCGCTCATTATCTGTTCCTACGATGAAACCGCCCCCGCTCGACGACACCTGCCGGGCGGGGGCGGGGTTAGCTTATGGCACTCAGTCGGCGGGTGCGACGGTCCGCTTATTGGTATAGATCGCGCGTGCCCACCCCATCCCAAGTGCATCTTCCTTGGAATATATCACGCTCAGTTCTGAATAATCTCCACCAGCTCCAAGCGCTCACCGGTTTTGGGTTTGATTTCCAGAATGAACCCAACCCCGGGCGCGAAGTATTTGTGCTCGAGCAAGGTCGGGATGATGGGTGAGAAATCCCGGGTGATCAGGCAATTGTTGTTACACGACCCGCCGGGCACGGTGCCGGAGCCGGTCAGGCTCAGCACCTCGGCGCCGTCTTCGGCATTGTTGAGGGAAAACTCCTGCCGATAACTCTCGCCAACGACGGGTAATGCCTTCATGGCGAAGCCGGGTTTTGCCCTGTCCACACCCGTGGTCCAGGAACCGTCGATGCTCACCACCACGCCATCTTCATAGCTCAGACTGATCTCGCCAAAATACCAGATGTTGCCATGAATATCCTGGGCGTACCAGTCCAGGGTGTCTTCGATCACCTGGCCATTCACCCGGACCACATCGTGTACCTCCCGGCAGCTGACACCCGCGATCACTCGGGTTTTGTTGGTGATGGTCACCCGGATTTCTTCGTCACCATCCCTGTACACCATGGTCCTGCCAGGAATCAGCAAGAGATACGGATTGGGCGCGATGGCCTTGCCGATCTGGGTCGGGTCGACAAACATGGCCGGGTCGATCTTAGGATCGTAAGGTGCTTCGCCAAGCGCCGCGCAAAAATCCTGGCGGCCCTGCCGGTGCACGCCACAGGACAGCACCTTCTCACCGTACGCGGCCCTGGCTTCCAGCGTGCACTCCCCACGGGCAGTCGGATCAGAGACATTGGTGCAGTTGCCTTTCGCTATCCAGTAAGTGTCGGCGGCCTCGTGACGGCACGCCGTGAACGCCGCGGACGAGGTCGTTGAGCAAGAACCGGCTCGGCGTGCGCGATCAGCGCCGCCATCATCGCTTGCCCGGGCCGTACCGCTGACCGCGCACAACAGCGCGACAAGCATCACCATTTGGCCGAGGAACCACGATGCCTTGCGCGCGCATTTGCTAAACCCCTCGTCTACAAAAAAACGTAAGGTGTTTATCTTAATGGGCCTCCCCGTGGCGTCGAATTTATAACTCCGCGACCAGCACTGGTAGTTAGCGCGGCGCAATCCTTGAAGTAATTTTGGCGACCGTTGTCTCGTTTCAATAACCATGATTCAGCTCCTTAGTTTCATGCAGCCCGCGGATCGGGCTGTTGGTGTAGTTGTACCGAAGGGGCGAATAACTATCTATTGGCGGAATGACATAGGTGATGTGTCCCCATGGCGGATAGGCGAGATCGGTGAGGTCTGGCCTTTATTAAGGGTGAAACGAAATAAAGAAACTGGGCCATCAAAAATAATGTGATCCCCGCCCAGACGCCACAAGACCGGGGCCTGCCACACTGCCCAAAAGGAGAACATGGATGTCCTGTATTTACATTCTCGAAGTCCCTGCGATCGGGTTCTTCAGAGGACTTTCATCTCCAAGTCGTGCCCATGCTGGGCACACAAAAAAAGGGGGGCTTGCGGCCCCCCCTGAGGACGATCGGCGTTATGGACTGTCGCTGCGACGCCGATCCTAGTCGTGCTTGATGCCGGTAATCCAGTGATTACCGTTCGCTGCGCCTGTCTTCCGAGGAACCTTCCCTGCGGGAGGAGCCCTGCAGATAGGCCGAGACCGCTTTGATGTCAGCGCGGCTCAGCACACCCTTAAGAAAGCCCATGGCGTTGACCTCACTGATTGCCTCCGCGATGTCACCCGACGACGCGTCGCGTACGGCTTCCGCAGAACCGCCTTTCCCCTTCGGACCATGACAGGCCGCGCAGTTGTCGTTGTAGACCTGCTCGCCGGTGGACACTGGTGGCGGAGGCGTCGGGTCCGTGCCTTTGAGGTAGCTCGATATCGCCTTGATGTCTGAGCTGCTCAGGGTGCCACGCAGGAATTGCATGGCTCGGACCTCGTCAATCGCTTCGGTGATGTCACCGTACGACGCTCCGGTAACGGCTTCATCTGGACCACCCTTGCCACCTGGACCGTGGCAGGCACTGCAGTTGTTATCATACAGCAACTGCCCGGGTGTAGTGGTGGGTGGCGTGGTCACGCTGGCCGTGGTCTGCGCGCTGGCTACCAGGCCGTCGTTGTCGGTCACCATCAGGGTAACCGCGTAGACGCCGGCTGCGGCGTAGGTGTGGCTGGGTTTGTTGCCCGCGCCGGTTGCCCCGTCGCCGAAGTGCCAGGCATACGTCACGATGCTGCCGTCAGCGTCGCTCGACGCCGAACCATCAAACAGAACAGCCACCCCCGGCGATCCTGTATAAGGTCCGCCGGCATTGGCGACCGGCGGTGTGGTGCCGGTGGTGATGGTGGCCGTGGTGGATGCAGTGTTGGTAAGACCGGTGTTGTCGGTCACCGTGAGCGACACGTTATAGATTCCGGCTGCTGCGTAGGTATGCATCGGATTGACACCCGTACCCGTCGTGCCATCGCCAAATGACCAGGCGTAGGACGATACCATTCCATCCGGATCGCTCGAGCCCGCACCACTGAACTGCACAGCGACGCCCGCCGTGCTTGTATACGGCCCACCGGGATTCGCGACCGGCGGTAACGGCTGACCTACCGGCGCGATCGTCGCCGTAGTAGTGGCATTGGCGCTTGCGCCCATGTTGTCCATCACGGTAAGCGTGACCGTATAGGTGCCTGCAGTCGGATAGGCATAACTCGGATTCACACCCGAGCCGTTCGCTCCATTACCGAAACCCCAGCTGTAGGACGCAATGTTGCCGTCCGGGTCGCTGGAACCCGCGCCATTGAACTGGATTGGCGAACCGGCGGACGCGCTATAGGGCCCGCCCGGGTTAGCCGTCGGCGATTGATTGGACGCCGCGACATTGACCTGCAGAGTCGCTGAGCCGACTCCATCGCCGTTGAAACCGCCATCCGAATTCGCCGATACGCCAGATCCATAAAGTGTATACAGACCCGGTATGGTGGGTGCCTGCCACTGGAGGCTGAAGGACACCGTACTGCCGGTGAAGTTTGCCGGCGCGGTCTGGGTGATTTCGCCATTGACCACCTTGGTGCCCGCAACATTGTTCGAGATGGTGCCTCCAGACGCGGACACGTCGAAACCACCGATCACAGCTGGACCGCCATTCAGCATGAAGGTGTAGACATTGGTCGCTCCTGGCTGGGCAGACACCGGTCCGGTGAGAGTCGCTGCCGGTGTAGTACCGCCACCGTGACACTGGCTACACACCGAGCCGCCGGTGGCCGGATTTCCAGATGCCCCGGTTCGACCGCTACTGCCGGCGAATGCTGTCACGGGCGGGACAGACAGACCGATCAAACTGAGCACGAGCAGGGCAAAAGTGCTAAACCGCCTCCTGTTGTATTTTTTCATGGTTCCACTCCTTTATTAGTTGGTTTGGGTGAAAATCCTTGTTAGCGACGCGCTGGAGATGCGTGATGCGTAGAATTTTTATTTGTAGCATGCACACGGCGATTGATATTGTGCTCGTGCGCAAAGTTAGTCGTCAAGCGAAAATTTCATTAAAGGTGCTTTTCTTGCGCTCAGCGGTATGAGGCAGGCCTTTTACAAGTACAAGAAAACCGGGGTGATTTGTATCGCCAGAGACACTGACATAACAGTTTTATTGCGTTAAACGCACGCGCTGCCACGTTTTTATGTGACGTGTGCAGGGTGAAAACCTGCTGTTCATTCCTGCGCATTACATCCTGAGTTTCACTACCCAATAAAACAGGGTCAAAATTATTGCAGATTTTTTACATATGTTAGAGAAATCCCTTCCCGCCGGAATTTTTCCGGTTGATTTGCCCAGGGCTTAATCAAGACGCCCCATTGTTTATTCAGAAAACTGATCTTACCCCGTTTCTCCGGACACCCCATTAAGCCATTTTACATTATGCCGCTTGGCGTGCCTCGAACGTTTCGGGCGACTGATACCCCAGTCGCGA
>JAYSOL010000204.1:0-14610 GCA_043723045.1 Gammaproteobacteria bacterium
TGAGTTGGCGTTGAAGCGCAGTGCCGCCATCCTGGCGTACATGGATTCCCACTTGACGCAACAACAGTGGTTGGTCGGCGACCATCCGACCGTTGCGGATGTGGCCTGCTATCCTTATATTGCGCTGGCGCCGGAAGGACATATCGACTTGCAGCAATACCCACAACTGTCCCTATGGTTGACGCGCATGGAGGCCCTGCCGGGCTTTGTCCCCATGGTCGGCCCCGCCGCTTCGGCCTAATTCGGAAGACGCCATCGCCATGCCAGCGCCACCACTGCAGAAGACTGACATCGTTAGCCGGATTGCCATGATATTCCGCCAGCATGGTTACGAGGGCGCCTCGCTCTCACTCATCGCCGCAGCCACCGGATTGGGGCGCTCGAGCATTTATCATTATTTCCCCGGCGGCAAGGATGAAATGGTGGAGGCGGTCTTCGAGCAAACGGCAGGCTGGTTGGCCGAGAATATATTGGCGCCGTTGCGCGCCCCCGGCGATCCTGCCGCACGCATTGAACAGATGTTGCGCGCCGTCGACGCGTTGTATGACGGCGGCAAACTCAATTGTCTGCTTGGCGTGCTCGCGCTTGGCAATTCGCACGAACGTTTCCAGCAGCATCTCAAGCAAAGATTCGACAGCTGGATAAGCGCACTGACGCGACTGCTCACGGAAGCCGGGATCGACAAGAAGCTCGCCGCGGAACGGGCCGAAGACGCCGTCGTGCGTATCCAGGGCGCGCTCATCGTCTCGCGTGGGCGCGCCAGCGCCACGCCCTTCAAGCGCGCACTGCAGCGGGTTAGGCAGGAATTGCTGGCGCCGGCACCTCAGGAATGTGAAGAAAAGAGGTCCTCTGTCCGCTCGCCGTCTGTTTAGTCGAGCGGGCGGCCTACGGTATTTTTCCAGGAGCAACATGGGTCGGAAATTCACAAAGTTGGCCTTTACCCCCAAGGTGAAGTCCATGCAGGAACAGCATCAAAGTCGCGCGGCAAACCGCGCACTCGAGGAGGTCGCCGACCGGCGTGATGAATTGAGCGCGAAGGAGATCGCCTTTATCCAGGGGCGCGACAGTTTTTATCAGGCGACGGTGGGGGAGAACGGCTGGCCTTATGTCCAGTTCCGCGGTGGGCCGGCCGGCTTCCTGCGTGTCCTGGACAGCAAGACCATCGGTTATGCGGATTTCCGTGGCAATGTTCAGTACATCAGCCTGGGAAATCTCACGGGCAACGACCGGGTGGCCATGATATTGATGGATTACCCCAATCGCCGGCGCTTGAAGATCTGGGCGCGGGCGAAGATCGTTCTGCCGCAGGAAGATCCGCAACTGATCGCGCAGTTGGAGGTGGCGGATTATCGTGCCGAGGTGCAGCGCGGCATCGTGCTGACCGTCGAGGCGTTCGACTGGAACTGCCCACAGCACATCACGCCGCGTTTTACCGAGCGGGAGATCGAAACATTCCTGTCTGAGAAGTAAATTTGACGCCAAGTCGACCGCACCGGGATAATCCAGCCTTCAGGTTCGCGGATAGACATTTGCACATGCGCCCCCTCGGCATTTTTGGCGGCACCTTCGACCCGATCCACTACGGCCATTTGCGCCCGGCGCAGGAAGTGCTGGATGCCCTGTCCCTGGACGAGATGCGTTTCATCCCCTCGGCGCTACCGCCGCACCGTCCCGCGCCCGTGGCCAGCGCCGAGCAGCGGTTGCACATGCTGCAGATCGCCCTGGCGGAGTTCCCCCGGTTTTCCGCCGATGACCGGGAGATCCGCCGCGGCGGGCCATCCTACACGGTGCCGACCCTCGAATCCCTGCGCGCCGAAATGGGCGACCGGCCCCTGTGTCTTGTGCTCGGCCTGGACGCCTTCCTTGGCCTGAAAACCTGGCATCGCTGGCGCGAAATACCCGATTTGGCCCATCTGGTGGTGCTCACGCGCCCGGGCTGGGTGCTGGACGGCCTGCCCGACTGGGCCGGGGGGCGACAGTGTGTCCAGGGGGAATCCCTGGCATTATCCCCCGCCGGACGGCTGTTTTTTCTGGCGGTAAAGCCGCAGAATATCTCGGCCACCGGGATACGCGCCGCCCTGGTCCGAGGACAGTCTGTCGAAGGCCTGTTACCCCAGGCGGTGTTGGGATTTATCTGCCAGAATCATCTATATAGCCACCTGAACCTGAGGGCCTGATGCAAGCAAAAGCGATGCAGAAATTGATCTACGAAACATTATTGGATGCGAAGGGACAGGAAATTCGCGTGCTGGACGTACGCAAAGTCACCGATTTCACCGACTACATGATTATCGCCAGCGGCACCTCCAACCGGCATGTGATCGGCATGGGAGACCGCATCATCGACGCGCTGCGCGCCCATAACCGCCGACCCATCGGCATAGAAGGACAGGACCCGGGGGACTGGGTATTGGTCGACTTCGGCGATGTGGTGGTGCACCTCATGCGCCCGCAGACGCGCGACTTCTACAACCTGGAAAAACTCTGGAGCGATGCCGCGGACGCCGGGCAGGCGGAGAACTGATTTCATCTGAACGGGGTGCAGTCACGTAGCTCGGGTTAGCGCAGCGTAACCCGACATGTCGTCGCAGACCAAGGTGGAGCAGCAAAGGTGTTTCCGCAGCAAAGGCGGCGTTTTGTTGGGTTACGCCCGAAGGGCGCAATCCAACCTACGAAAGGAGGCCCCCTGGCTCACCCGCTGACGTGGGAGTGGAGATCGGGACAGATGTGTATACCTATGCTACTGATGTCTGGAAGGGTAAGGCTACGATAACTTCCAATACAGGACCAGCATGCAGATTCATCTCATCGCCGTCGGTACACGCATGCCCACCTGGGTCACGCAGGGTTACGACGAGTACGCCCAGCGCGTGCGCGGTTCCTGTCGCCTGGTGTTGCGCGAAATTACCGCCGGCAAGCGCGCCAAGGGCGCGGATCTCGGGCAGATACAGAAAGACGAAGGTGCACGCTGTCTGGCGGCGGTACCCGCGGGCAGTCGCGTGATTGCCCTGGAGCGCATCGGGCAGACACGCACCACGGAGCAACTGGCGGTTGCCCTGCAGGGGTGGATGGGCGAGGGCCGCGATTGCGCTATTCTCATCGGCGGGCCGGAGGGTCTGGCGAGCGCCTGTCTGGAACAGGCGCATGAGGTCTGGTCGCTGTCGGCGCTGACGCTGCCGCACCCGTTGGTGCGGGTGATCCTGGCGGAGCAGCTGTATCGGGCATGGAGTATTTTGAATCATTTGCCGTATCATCGGTAAGCGTACATTCATTGGAACACCCACCGCCAACGTGAATCCACCGATCCAGTTACTGCTGGCCTCCGCCAGCCCACGCCGGCAGGAGTTGCTGCGCCAGATCGGCCTGACATTCGAGGTGGTGCGACCGGATGTGACCGAACGGCGGCTGGCAGCCGAGTCGCCGCGCGACTACGTACAGCGGGTGGCGTGCGACAAGGCACAGGCGGGAAAACGTCTGGCCGCCGCGATGCGTGCCGAGGGGCTGCCGATACTCGCCGCCGATACCGAGGTGGTGCTCGACGCCGAGGTGTTGGGCAAGCCGGCGGACCGCGCCGCGGGTGTGGCGCTGTTGCGACGACTGGCGGGGCGCACCCATGAGGTCATGACCGCCTTGTGCCTGTTGCATGCCGGCGTGCAGCTCACCGCCGTCAGCATCAGCCGCGTGACCTTTGGGCCGTTGAGCGACGCGCAGATACAACGTTACTGGGACAGTGGTGAACCCGTGGACAAGGCCGGTGGCTATGGCATACAGGGCCGGGCCGCCGGATTCATCGCCCACCTCGACGGCAGTTATTCCGGCGTGATGGGCCTGCCGCTGTTCGAGCTGACACAGATTCTTAGAGAAATAGGGATAGACACGCAGTGAGCGAGGAAATTCTGATCAATGTAACGCCGCAGGAGACACGTGTCGCCGTGGTGGAGAATGGTGTGCTGCAGGAAGTGCACATCGAACGCGCCGGTCATCGCGGCATCGTCGGCAATATCTACAAGGGCAGGGTGTCGCGCATCCTGCCGGGTATGCAGGCGGCGTTTATCGACATGGGGCTGGAACGCGCCGCCTTCCTGCATGCCTCGGACGTGCGCGTGGTGCCGGTCGCGAGCGCGGTGATGGCCGGCGGCCATCACGACAACGGCGAGCATGCTCCGATCAGCGAATTGCTGCGCGACGGCCAGGAGATCGTGGTGCAGGTGGTCAAGGACCCGCTTGGTTCCAAGGGCGCGCGTGTCACCACGCACATCACCCTGCCGGCGCGCTACCTGGTCTACATGCCGTATTCCAAGCACATCGGTATTTCCCAGAAGATCGAAGACGACGCCGAACGCGAGCGCCTGCGCAATGTGGTGAAGGCGGCCATGAAAGGCGACGAGCAGGGCGGTTATATTCTGCGCACCGTTGCCGGGGCGGTGAGCGAGGACGAGCTGACCACCGACATACGCTACCTGCGCCGCGCCTGGGTGGCCCTGCAGGAGCGTATCCAGACGGCACCGGTGTGCAGCCTGCTGCACGAGGATCTGGTCCTGGCGATGCGCGCCATGCGCGACCTGGTGCGGGAAAATGTGGAAAAGGTGCGTATCGATTCGCGCGAGACCTATCTCAAGGCCTTCGACTTCGCGCACGATTTCATCCCCGAGGTGGAGGACCGCATCGAGTATTACCCCGGCGAGCGGCCGCTGTTCGATCTGTATTCCATCGAGGACGAGATCAAGAAGGCCCTGGAGCGCAAGGTCCTGCTCAAGTCCGGCGGCCATCTGATCATCGACCAGACCGAGGCCATGACCACCATCGACGTCAACACCGGGGCTTATGTCGGCCGCAAGAACCTGGAGGAAACCCTGTTCAAGACCAACCTGGAAGCGACCCAGGTGATCGCGCGCCAGCTGCGTCTGCGCAACCTCGGCGGCATGATCATCATCGATTTCATCGACATGACCGAGCCGGACCACAAGCGCCAGGTGTTGCGCGCCCTGGAAAAGGCCCTGAGCCGCGATCGCACCAAGACCTATATTACCGAGATGTCGCCCCTCGGGCTGGTGGAGATCACGCGCAAACGCACACGCGAGAGCCTGGAGCATGTGTTGTGCGAGCCGTGCCCGGTGTGCAAGGGTCGTGGCGTGCTGAAGACGCCGCACACCGTGTGTTACGAGATCTTCCGCGAGATCCTGCGCGAGGCGCGCCAGTTCGGCGCCGACAAATACATGGTGCTGGCGTCACAGGTGGTGATCGACCTGTTGCTGGACGAGGAATCCGCCAGCATGATCAAGCTGCAGGAATTTATCGGCAAGCCGGTGCACCTGCAGGTCGAGGCGATGTATCACCAGGAACAGTTCGATGTCGTGCTGATGTAGTGCGCTCGCCCAGAACGCCTTGGGCTTGAGGGAACGTCGCGCGGGTGGGATGGTCCCATCCAGGGCCACCGGTCCGCCGGCGGCATAAACGATCACCGATTTCGACTCAACGGCCCTACCCCCTGGTGCGGCGATACGGCAAAATACCCTCATGCGCAAGGCGTCAAAAAACAGCGGCCACGCCGTGAACAAACCGGGGAAAATCCTGCGCGGGATGGTTTCCGCGCTGTTCTCCAAAAGAATGCAGCGCATACTCCGGCCGTGCCTACGCTTGACGTATCAGCTCGCCGCCGTGGCCCTGGTGCTGCTGGTGCTGGCCTATACCGTGGGCCGGCTGTGGCTGCCGCAACTGGCGCAGCGCAAGTCGGAAATCGAACAGTATCTCAGCCAGCGTTCCGCCTATCACATCCAGATAGACGCCCTCGAGCCCTATTGGGACGGGTTGAATCCCGGTATGCAGGTGACCGGTTTCAAGGTCTATGCACCGGATAATGGTCGGCTGGCGATACAGCTCGACGAGGTGCGCATCACCCTGGCCTGGTTACGTTTGCTGAGCGGTAAGATCGCCATCAACAGTCTCGTCCTGGTCCAGCCCAGCATCAGCTTCGAGCGCCTTGCCGATGGCCGCCTGCGCGTCTCCGGCCTGGACACGCCGGACGCCGGTGCCACGACCGAGCAGGACACAGGATTTATCCACTGGTTGTTCCAGCAGAATGAACTGGTCATCGAGGATGGCGAGCTGCAATGGGTCGATCACGTCACGCAGGATGCGCCGCTGCGCCTCAGTCTGGTCAACATGAGTCTGCGCAACGCCGGTAACCGCCATCATCTGGAATTCGAGGCGGTATTTCCCCGCCAGCTGTGTCGTGAGTGCCGCTTCGTGGCGGATGTCAAAGGCAACCCGCTGCTGGGTGGGCCGTGGGAAGGGGAAATCTACTTACGTGCCCGCGGGCTGGATACCCATACCTTGCCCAGCATCCTGCGCGAAAGACTGCCCGCCGGCCTCGAAGGGCGACTGACCGCGCAGCTCTGGAGTCAATGGAGCGAGGCCCGGCCGGTGGCCGTGCGCGGCCGCATCGATGCGGCCGCCTTGGCGCTGCCGCTGTACGGTGCCAGACCCATCGCCATCCAGCAGGTGGTGGCGGACGTGAAATGGTCGGGCAGCCGCGACGCTGGTCGTTGGCGTCTGGACATGGATCGTGTGTCCCTCGGCCTGAGTGGCAGGCCCTGGTCGGCAGGCAAACTGCGCCTGGAGCGCGGCCCGGGCGACAACCTGTTGCGCGCGCGCCATATTAATCTGGATGACCTCAGTGCGTTTCTCGCCACCTTGCCCGACGAATATGCCGTGCCCCTGTGGTTGCGCACGCTCAAGCCGACGGGTGATGTGGACGACTTCGTACTGCAACTCACCGGGGATCCCACCGCCCCCACGGCCTACTCCCTGCAGACCGGTATCCGCGCGCTCAGTCTGCAACCCTATGAGAAGATTCCCGGTGTGCAGGGGTTGAGCGGCCGCTTATCGCTGGATACCACATCCGGCGAATTGCAGCTGGCGAGCGAGGCATCGATGCTGGATATGCCCCGATTGTTCCCGGCCCCGGTGAGCCTGCGCAAGGCCAGTGGTCGTCTTAGCTGGCAACGCACCGCCACTCAGTGGCAGATCGACGGCCGCGGCCTGGAAGTGGTGGCCGAAGACGGCAAGGTGATCGGCGGTTTCGAGGCGCGCATTCCCCATGACACGGGCCAGTCGCCGCTGCTCAAACTGCGCCTGGATTTCGCCAACATGAATGGCGCACACGCCGCCAACTATTATCCGGTGGCGCTGCCCGAGGTCGTGCGTCACTGGCTGACCAGTGCGGTGGTCTCCGGTCGCGTGACCGCCGGCCACGTGATTTATTCCGGGGCGTTGCGCGACTTTCCATTTCGTGCCGGCAATGGCCAGTTTGAGGTCGCGGCCCACGTCACGAATGGTGTGTTCGAGTATCTGCCCGGATGGCCGGGCATCGATAACATCGAGGCCGATCTGTTGTTTCGTAACGCCGGACTCACCGTCACGGGGTCACGCGGCCGGATACGCGGGCTGGAGGTGTCGCAGGTGGTGGTCAGCGTGGCGGACCTGCACCCGCCGGACGGCGCTGAGGTGCATGTGGTGGGCAAGGTCAGTGGGCCGGCAAATGAAACCCTCGGGGTGTTATACGACAGCGCCAGCGGGAAACTCGCGGAATATCTTCCGCGTGGACTGCGCGCCACGGGTAGCGGGGTGTTGGATCTGGATATTCAGGTGCCGGTGCGTCATCCCCACGAAACCCATTGGACCGGACTATACCGTTTTAACCAGAACGGGTTGCAGCTGCCTTACAAAGAGATACGCGTGACCGACATCCAGGGGGAGATGGTCATCAATGAACACGGCGTGCAGTCCGGCAACGTCGGCGCCAGGATGTTGGGTGAGGCGCTGCTCGTGGATATCTCCCCGCTGTCCGATGGGGATCAGAATGCCCCGGAAGTATTGCTCAACGTACGCAGCAAATTGAGCCGCAGCGGCCTGAAGCATCTGTTAGGCAATGGCCTCGCCGGTTATTTCCAGGGCGAGGCGCCCTGGGTGTTCAGCATGCGTTTCGCCGGCAAGGCGTCGCGCCTGGCCATGAATATGGACATGCAGGGTCTGGGCACCAGCCTGCCGCCACCCCTGGACAAGACCGTCGGTGTGCCGCTCACGCTGAATCTAAGCTCGGTGGCCGCGAACCTGGACCCGGCCCTCGAAGCGCTGGAGGTGCATCTCGGTGACCGGGCCGGCGGACGCCTGCTATTTCAGCACCGTGCGACCGGCGGATGGTCTTTTGCGCATGGGCGGCTGGACGTCGGCGGCGTTCCGCTGCCGCCGGCCGCCGACGGCGCCGGTCTGCACCTGAGCGTGCGCGCGCCGACCCTCGATGCCGATCGCTGGCGGCAGGTGGTGCGTGCCGCGGCCATCCATCAGGGTTCCGCCGCGCCGGATTTTGTCACCCGTTTCAGTGGCGAGGTGGGAGACCTGCAGTTGTTCGGTCGGCATTTCGGCCAGTTCGGCCTGGATATGGTGAAGTCGCCCCAGGGTTGGGTCGGTCCGTTACGTGGTGCTTCCGTCAGCGGCAGCATGCTGATTTCCACCCCCGCGGACTGCGCCGGTGCGGGCTGTGCCAGCGCCGCCGGCAGCCCGCATAGCGCCATCGTGCTGACCCTGGACCAGTTGGTGATCCCGGCACCCGCCGCGACGGATGTGGCCATGAAAGAGGCCGCCGTCGATCCTGCCACCCTGCCGGAAGTACACATCAAGAGTAAGTCGCTCACCCTCGACGGTCATGCCCTGGGTGAATTCGAGTTCGCCGCGCTGCCGGCCGCCGACCGCTGGAAAATCGAGAACCTACGCCTGACGCAGCCGCTGATGCAGATCGAGGCGTCGGGCGATTGGCGGGTGGTCGCGCGTGGCGGGCAGCAGACGCGTCTGCAGGTGCATCTGGGCACGCCGGACCTGGGGGCGATGCTGGAAGGGTTTGGCTTTGCGCAAGAGATCGCCGGCGGCGCGGCGGAATTTGTTTCCACCTGGAACTGGGATGCGTCGCCCGGTGAATTCAGTCTGGCGCGCCTCGACGGCAATACCTCGATTTCCATCAGCGATGGCCGGCTGGTGCAGGTCAAGCAGGGGGCGGGACGCCTCCTGGGTGTGATCGATGCGCGCGCCCTGTCGCGCTATTTTTCGCTGGATTTCAGCGGTTTGTTCAGTAAGGGGTTCACCTTTGATAGTATTAAGGGTAGCGCGGTGGTGGAGAAGGGTAACGCCTATACCCAGGATCTCACGGTGAAGGGTGCGTCCGCCGACATCGGCATCAATGGGCGGGTGGGCTTGGCGGCGCGCGATCTCGACCTCGATATCCGGGTCCTGCCGCGCTTTAAGGGTGAACTTGCCATGACCGGGCTGTTGCTGGGCACGCCGGTGGTGGGCGTGGCGGTCCTGGCGGCCCAGGAGATCCTGAAAAAACCCCTGGCGCAAGGCACACGCCTGGATTACACGCTCAAAGGATCCTGGAGCGACCCGCAGGTCGTGAAGGTGGTGAAGCAGGTCCCGGTGAAAACCGACAACGAAAATTGAGTCCAACCCAACCCAAACTTAACATGCAGATCTCTCTTATGGTAATTGCCCTGCTGGTCTCCCTGGGCGCCACAGATGCGCTGGCGGCATCACAGGTCATTGACATAACGTCCCAGGCAGAAAGGCCTGGGGCCTCCTCCGATCGCATACGCCTGACACGGGACCTATGGACGCGCCCGCGCAGTGGTTTTTATGTAGCGCGCCTGGACGCGCTAAACCCGCTGATACGCCGATTTAATGCGCAAACCGGCGGCGGGATTGTGATACGTTACGCCCGTGGCGACGAGGGCAGCCTGTGGGCGGCGGAGTTGCGCGCCTGGCTGGTGGCCCTCGGCATCCCCTCCACGCGTATCGAGCTGGTGTCGGTGGCGCAGGCCGAGGATGCCCTCATTATCGAAAACCATAGCAAGGGAGAACACCCGCATTGAGTAAGATTGCTGCCATACAGATGGCTTCCGGTCCCCAGGTCAGCGCCAATCTGACCGAGGCCGCGCGCCTCATCGGCCAGGCCGCCGCGGCCGGTGCCAGGCTCGTGGTGTTGCCGGAGAATTTCGCCATCATGCCGATGAAGGAACCCGATCGTTTGAGCGTTACGGAAACCGAGGGCCACGGGCCGATCCAGGATTTTCTGGCGACCCAGGCGCGCAGGTTTGGCATCTGGCTGGTGGGCGGCACCATCCCGCTTAAGGCGCAACAACCGGACCGGACGCGCGCCGCGTGTCTGTTGTACAACGACCGGGGCGAGCAGGTGGCGCGCTACGACAAGATACATCTGTTCGATGTACGTCTTGAGAATGGCGAACAATACAACGAGTCCGCTTCCATCGAACCGGGCGAGACCACGGTGGTGGTGAGCACGCCCTTCGGGCGGTTGGGCCTGGCGGTGTGTTACGACCTGCGCTTCCCCGAGCTCTTTCGTCGCCTGTTGGACGACGGCGCGGAACTGGTGGCGGTGCCGTCGGCGTTTACCGCGCGCACCGGCCGCGCCCACTGGGAGGTGTTGGTGCGGGCGCGCGCGGTGGAGAATCTGGTGTATGTCATCGCCTCGGCCCAGGGCGGTTATCATCTCAACGGCCGCGAGACCTATGGCGATAGCATGATCGTCAATCCCTGGGGCGAGGTTCTGGATCGTCTGGGGCGCGGATCGGGCTACGTCATTGCCGAATGCGACCGCGCCCTACAGGATCGCATGCGCAGCAATTTTCCCTCGATCAAGCACCGGAGGCTGCGCGCATGAGTCAGCTTCTGCAGCAGGCGCGCGCCTCGCTGTTGGCGCCCGCCGGTATCGACGATGGGGAGCTGACGCGTCTCATGGGGCGACTCATGGACCACCAGGTGGATTATGCCGATCTGTATTTTCAGTACAGCCGGCATGAGTCCTGGTCCCTGGAAGAGGGTCAGGTGAAATCCGGCAGTCATGATATCGAGCAGGGTGTCGGCATCCGCGCGGTCAGTGGTGAAAAAACCGGCTTCGCCTATTCCGATGACATCCTGCTGCCGGCCCTGCTGGATGCGGCGGGCGCGGCACGCGCCATTGCCCGGCAGGGCGGCGGCGCGCAGGCGCCGGTGGCCTTTCGCGCCGGCGCCGCGCTGGCGTTGTACACAACCGTGGATCCCCTGGCGAGCCTCGCGGATGAGGCCAAGGTGCGACTGCTGGAAGCGGTCGAGGCCGAGGCGCGTCGCCAGGACCCGCGGGTGAAGCAGGTCATGGCGAGCCTGTCCGGTACTCACGAGATCGTGCTGGTGGTGCGCAGCGACGGCTTGATGGCGGCGGACGTGCGCCCGCTGGTGCGTCTGAATGTCAGCGTCATCGTCGAACACCAGGGACGGCGCGAGCAGGGCAGCCACGGCGGCGGCGGCCGCTTCAATTACGATTATTTTCAGCACGACGATATGGCGCTGGGTTATGCGCGCGAGGCCGTGCGTCAGGCCCTGGTCAACCTGGATGCCACGGCGGCACCGGCCGGCAGCATGCAGGTGGTGCTGGGTCCCGGTTGGCCCGGCATCCTGCTGCACGAGGCCATCGGTCACGGGCTGGAGGGCGACTTCAATCGCAAGGGCACCTCGGCCTTCGCCGGGCGCGTCGGCCAACAGGTGGCGTCGAAGGAATGCACCGTGGTGGATGACGGCACCCTCAAGGACCGGCGCGGTTCCCTCAACGTGGACGACGAAGGCACGCCGACCCAATGCACCGTGCTGATCGAAAACGGCATCCTCAAGGGCTACATGCAAGACACCCTGAACGCGCGCCTCATGGGTGTGGCGCCCACGGGCAACGGCCGGCGCGAGTCCTACGCCCACCTGCCCATGCCGCGCATGACCAATACCTACATGCTAGCGGGTAAGCACGACCCGGCGGAGATCATTGCCTCGGTGAAGAAGGGGCTCTACGCGGTGAATTTCGGCGGCGGCCAGGTGGACATCACCTCGGGTAAGTTTGTGTTCTCCGCGAGTGAGGCGTATCTCATCGAAAACGGCAAGGTCACCCGCCCGGTCAAGGGCGCCACCCTCATCGGCAACGGGCCGGACGTGCTGACGCGCGTGACGCGTGTGGGCAATGACCTGCAGCTGGACAGCGGTGTCGGCACCTGCGGCAAGGACGGTCAGAGCGTGCCCGTGGGGGTGGGTCAGCCGACGTTGTTGATCGATGGCCTGACGGTGGGCGGCACGCAGCAATAATCACCCGGCTTTGCATATTGCATTTAAGGATGCCCTGAACAAGTCCCCTCTCCCCCGCGTTTTTCGGGGGAGAGGGAACGCAAGCTGATGGCCGCTGCAACTTGTTCAGGCCTCCCAAAGCAGAAGAACGCCCGCGACACGCCCAGCCGTACCGGCGCACGCGGGTCATCACACTACAAGGTAGCCTGTTCATGTCATCGACCACATTGTCCGAAACCAAATCCGCCTCCACGCCGGAACAGCTCACCGCCCTGGTGCAGGAAGTGCTGGCGGAGGCCCAGCGCCAAGGCGCCAGCGCCGCCGAGGCGAGTATCAGTGTCAGCCAGGGCCTGTCGGTCAACGTGCGTCTGGGGGAGGTCGAAACCGTGGAGCACACCCGCGACAAGGGTATGGGCATCACCGTGTATTTCGGCCAGAAGAGCGGATCGGCGAGCACCTCGGATCTGGGCCTCGCAGCGCTGCGCGATACGGTGCGTGCCGCCGCCAGCATCGCGCGCTACACCGCCGCGGACGAATTTTCCGGCCTGCCGGATCGCGACGCCCTGGCCACCAACATCCCCGATCTGGACCTTTATCATCCCTGGAACCCCGGCATGGAAAGCGCCATCGCCCTGGCCCAGGCCTGCGAAAGCGTGGCGCGCGACGCCGACCCGCGCATCCAGAACTCCGAGGGCGCGTCCCTGTCCAGCCACGAAGGCCTGGAGGTGTATGGCAACTCCTTAGGCTTTCTCGGCGCCGTGGCGGCCACCCGCCATAGCCTGAGTTGCGCCGTCATCGGCCAGGACGACAGTGGCATGCAGCGGGATTACTGGTACACCACGGCGCGCCGTGCCGCGGACCTGGAGGCGGCAGACGCCGTGGGGCGCCAGGCGGCCCTGCGTACGGTGCGCCGCCTGGGCGCGCGTAAACTCAAGACCTGTCAGACGCCGGTGATCTATGAAGCACCGGTGGCCGCCAGCCTGTTGTCGCATTTTATCGGCGCCGTGCGTGGCGGCAGTCTGTATCGCCAGGCATCGTTTCTGCTCGACCACCTGGGCAAGCCGGTGTTTGCGCCGCAGGTGCGCATCTACGAGCAGCCGCACCTGCCGCGCGGCCTGGGCAGCGCGCCCTTCGACAACGAGGGTGTGGCGACGCGTGACCGGGACCTGGTGCGCGACGGAATATTGCTGGGGTATGTGCTGGACAGTTATTCGGCACGCAAGTTAGGCATGCAGACCACGGGCAATGCCGGCGGCGTGCACAACCTGAGCATCGAATCAGGGCCGCGCGACCTGGCGGCGCTGCTCAAGACCATGCACACCGGCCTGCTCATCACCGAGCTGATCGGCTTCGGCGTCAACAATGTGACCGGCGACTACTCGCGCGGCGCCGCCGGTTTCTGGGTGGAGCAGGGCGAGATCCAGTACCCGGTGGAGGAGATCACCGTGGCCGGCAACCTGAAAGACATGTTCCAGCACATGCGCGAGATCGGCAACGACGTGGACCGGCGTGGCAGTACCCGCACCGGCTCCATCCTGATAGAAAACATGACCGTGGCCGGCGGCTGATCCATCGCTGTTGCCTCTGCTGTCCCTCACACTGCTACCCATCAGGGTGGCATTTTTTTGCCGGCAGTTTCCCAAACCACGACCGACCTCATCGTCATGGCGGCGTTTTAGTTTACGCCCTTGCTGAGCCAAGCCCGTTTTTGGAGTGCGGGAGCTCACTCCCGCTTTTGCTAGAGCGGCGGCAAGCCGCCGCACTCCGTTGAGATGATACGGTCGCATGTGCATCGAGTCCGGCGACAAAAAATTTCGCCGGAAGACTTCCGGAATTTATGCGTTGCCACTACACTCATGCCAGCGCTGGTAGAAAGCCGGCGGCACCCTGGCCCAACGCTGGATGAGCTTGACGGACATGCGCAAGAAAAAAGCACCTGACAGGCTCAAACTGATCGTTAACGCCCTCGATGAAGACCGCATTGAGGATGTGCGTACCATCCTTGCCGAACTGCATCCGGCGGATATCGGTAGCTATCTAGAAAGTCTGCCCCCCTCCCGGCGCCATGCGTTGTGGACATTAGTCGGCTCCGATATCACCGGCGAGGTGTTGCTGGAAGTGGCGGAGGGCGTGCGCGACGACCTCATCAGCAAGATGGACAACGCGCAACTGGTGGCCGCCGCGCGCACCATGGATATCGACGATATCGCCGATCTGCTCCCGGATTTATCCGACGAGGTGATCGCCAGCATTCTGTTCGCCATGGACCAGCAGGACCGCCAGCGCCTGGACGCGGTCATGTCCTACCCGGAAGACACCGCCGGCGGTCTGATGAATGTGGACACCGTCACGGTGCGCGAGAATCTGTCCCTGGAAGTGGTGGCGCGTTATCTGCGTCGCCGGGGCGAGCTGCCGGAACACACCAATCGTCTTTTTGTCGTCGATCGCAGCGACCGGCTC
>JAYSOL010000205.1:0-2369 GCA_043723045.1 Gammaproteobacteria bacterium
ACCGGCAGTCCGGCGGTGGCCAAGGTCAGCGTACCGCCGTGCACCTCCAGCTTGCGCCCGTCCAGCCGCACCAGCAGATCGTCCACATCCTTGGCCATGAGATCGGCGACTTGCATCTTAACCGCCTCCTCCGCCGGCAGGCTGGCGGCGCCGCGCACCGCCTGCTCCGCCCACGTGACGTTGCGCCCGCGCATCTGGGCCAGGCTGCGGATGTAGGCGCTGGCGTCGTTGATGGTTTTTTGGTGCATGGCGTCGCCTTTGTCCGGCTTTGTGCCGGGGTCTTTGCCGTCCGGCGTACGCGGTTTACCCGAGTCGGCGGGATTGGGTATGCCACCGATCTGCACCGGCGTGGCCGCGCCCAGGTTGGTGCCGGGCGCCATGGCGGCCACATGGCTGGCGTATAAAATGTAGGTGCCGGCACTGGCGGCACGCGCGCCGCCGGGGGCGACGAAGGTGGCCACGGGGATGGGTGAGGCAATGATGTCCTGGATGATCTGGCGCATGGCGCTGTCCAGTCCACCCGGTGTGTCCATACGCAGCACCACCAGGGACGCCTGCAGGTCGAGGGCCTTGCGCAGGCCGCGACGAATGTAGTCACTGGTCGCCGGCCCGATGGGTCCGTCGATATTCAGTTGCACCACCTGCCCGGTCGGGCCACGCTCCCCACTCAACAGGAATAGCGGCCAGGCCAACAGCAGGGTATATAACCACCAGCGTATCGCGCGCATGTAACTACCTTACCAGATAATACGGTTGCGGGAATATCTTTAGCGTAGCCACTCAAGAATCCTGCCAACTTAAAGACTTTCAGGCAGAATGACACCGTGCACATGCGCATCCCCGAGGGTAGAAAGATTGACTGAGATCACGATTAAGCATATCGACTGGCTGAGGGGCGAGGCGCTGATACGTGCGGTGCGCCACGCGGTGTTCGTACGCGAGCAAGGCATCCCGACTGAACTTGAATGGGACGGGCGTGACGCCGGTTGCCTGCACGTTCTGGCAGTGGACGCCCGCGGCGCGGCGGTGGGCACGGCGCGCATGCAGGCCGATGGTCACATCGGGCGCATGGCGGTGCTAAAAGACCGGCGCGGACAGGGCGTGGGCGGCCAGTTGCTGGCCAGCCTGATAGCCATCGCGCGGGAGATGCGGCTGCCGGCGGTGTGGCTCACCGCCCAGGCCACGGCACTGCCGTTTTACCGCAAACACCAGTTTGTCGTGGAAGGTGACGAATTCACCGAGGCCGGCATCGTCCATCGACGCATGCGGCGCGTGCTGTAATAGATGGCATGAATGAGAGAACCTCTGAACAAGTCCCCTCTCCCCCGCGCACTTCGGGGGAGAGGGTTAGGGTGAGGGGGATAATCAGCGATTTTTCCCTCACCCTGTCCCTCTCCCAGAGGGAGAGGGACGTAGCCTGATCGTTTCTGCCACTTGTTCAGAGGTTCCTTAGGTGTTCTTTGGTGCAGCCTCAAGCATACGCTTCAGATTGCCCAGACTCTTCTGGAAATCCGCGCCGATCAGGCGATTCATGACCAACTGAAAATACTTGGCCAGGGGATTCATGCCGCTGTCTCCGCGCGTACGCCAGGTGACGCGCGTGCCGCTGCCCTGCGCCATGGGCGCCAGCAGGATCTCGCCGCGGGCGACGAACTCACCGTGTTCGAACGACAGGTCGTAGGTAATCCCCCAGTCGGGCACACTCACGCTGATGCCCATCTCGCCCTGGCCACTGGCATCCTGCCAGGCACTGCGGGCGCCCACCCCTTCCGGTGGGCCGCTGTAGTGCGTCACGGGCTTGGGCTCGTGCTGGTACCAGCTGGTCCATTCCGGCCATTTACTGAGATTGTTGACGTAGGGAAACACCACGTCCTGCGCCACGCTAATGTCGATGCTGCGCTCCACCTGCCAGCGGGGCGATATGAGTAACGAGCCGAGCAGCAACACGGCGATCAAGCCGGCCAGCACCCCGAGACTGATTTTAACTATTTTCCCGATTTTAATTAATCTCATGGTGCCCCTCGCGCCAGGCGGCCCGTGCTAACGGGCGCGCGCCCTGGCCAGATAGGATAAAACAAACTCCAGAATCTCGAAACGGTTGTACGCCTCCTGCAGACTCCGGCCCCACACCGTGGCACCGTGGCTGCGCAGCATGAGCGCCGTCAACGCTGGCGGCGACTTGCTGAAACGCTGGGTAATGTCGCGTGCGATGCGTGTCACATCCAGCTGGTTTTCGAACAGCGGCAGATCCACTTTCGGGTTCTGTTTCCAGATATCGAAACCCTTGATCATTTCGATGGACGGCAGGCGCAGGGACTTGGCCGCCACCTTGGCCTTGGCCGCGGCCAGCATGGCGTCCACGCTGTGGC
>JAYSOL010000206.1:0-6630 GCA_043723045.1 Gammaproteobacteria bacterium
CCCGAAGGGCGGTGCGTGTGTTGTTGGGGCTTCAGCCCCTTACAACCACGGCCTACCCCTTGCGGGTGTAACCCAACAAAACCCCGCCTATGCAGGGAAGCACCTTTGCTGCTCCACCTTGGTCTGCGACGAAATATCGGGTTACGCTGCGCTCTTGTCCCCGCAATGTGGCCCTCATTTATGGGCCATGGGGGAACCCGACCTACAAGACTACGCCGCCGCACTCTATGTCATGACGCGTTTGTTATTTCGTCCGCACGATGGCCAGACGCTGCTCGGCATAGCGCGCAAGATGCGGCTCGACGTTGGTATCGCGCACCCGCTCGTAGGCGAAGCGCGCCTCGTTCCAGTTCTGCTCCGCCTCCTGGGAAATGCCTAAACCCAGCCACCACTTGCCTTCCAGGGGTCGCAGGTTCAACGCTTCCTTGAAGGCGGCGATGGCCTCGCCGTGGCGCGCGGCGCGTTGATAGAGTGTCGCCAGCAGGGCCAGGGTATCCGGATTGGACTTGGTACCGTTGCGTTGCTGTTCCAGCAAGGTAATGGCCTTGGGTTCCGCGTTCTGTTCGATATAGATGCGCGCCAGCAGGGTGGCGAAGCCGGGCTGGCCCGGCACGGCGGTGAGGCCCTGCTCCAACACCTGGCGTGCATCGTCCATGCGCCCGCGCTCCAGCAGCAGGGCGGCGAGCAGATCACGGGCGCCGATGTGGTGCGGGTACTCCTCCAATGCCGCGCGTAATCCCTGCTCCGCCTCCACCACTTGGCGTTGCTGCATTTGTTGGGCGGCGACACGGTAGCGATTCTCGGCGCGCTGCTCCGCCGTGAGCGTTAAGGGACGTTTCTCCATGGTGCCCGCGGTGTCACTGCCCGCGATACTGGCGGGCGCGGGGCTTGCCACCGCCGCGGGCGACGCAGGGGCCGCGACCGCAGGGGTCACACGCGGCGTCGGTTTGCTCTTCGCTACGCGTGCGGCTGTTTGTTCAGCAACCACCGGTGGAGCCTTGGCCGGTGGTGTATTGACGGGCGCTGGCACCGTGGTGACGGTGACCTCCGCCGGTACAGCGACGGGTGCCGCCGGCATCGACGCGGGCATGGCGGACACGTCCGTCGGTGAGTCGTTCTTGGAAGCCACCGGGCCAGCGGAAAATTCAGCACCGCGGTGGGTCCAGGTATACCAGGCAGCCAGGGAGAACATCACCACCGCAGCCATCGCCAGCAGCGGCACGGCCCAGCGGCGTACGCCCGGGTCCGCGACAGCGTGCAGATCGTGAAAGATCGGCTCGGGACTGGGCTTGCCCAAGGGTGCGTTTTTGCGCGCCTCGAGGTCCTGCAGCATCTTGTTAATCAGACTCATGCCAAAGTACTCCATAGCAGAACGCCGGCGGTGACCAGCGTGGCCGCGATCAGGATCGCGGCGATTTTGGCGTTACGTGCGCGCAGCGCCTGCAGGCGGCCGCGCGCAGATTCGGTGTCTTTGATGGCGAGCTTCACGTACTTGTCGGTGATATAACGCGCGCCCTCGCCATAGCCGGCCATCATGGCCTTGTGCGCGAGGATGTTGATCACGCGCGGGATGCCAAGGCTCGCGCGGTGCATCCGACGCACCGCTTCGCGCGAAAACAGCCGGGCGCCGCGGTATCCGGCCTTGCCCAGCCGGTGCGCCAGATAGTACTCGACATCATTCGGGTTGAGCGAACTCAGGGTGCAGGAAAACCCGATGCGCTGATTCAGCTGGCGGATCGCCGGATCGTTCAACCGCTCATTCAACTCCGGCTGGCCGAACAGCACCACCTGCAGCAGCTTGCTGCGCTCGGTTTCCAGATTGCTCAACAGGCGCAGGGCCTCGAGGGTCTCCGTCGGCATGGCCTGGGCCTCGTCCAGACACAGCACCACCTGCTTGCCGCCGGCATTGCTGTCGATGAGGAACTGGGTCAGAAATTTGAGCAGCTGATGTTGATTGACGCTCGGCTCGTACCCCACACCCAGCTCGTCCGCCACCGCCAGCAACAGCGTCATGGGTTCGACGTAGGGATTGGGTATATACGCGGTGACAAACTGCTCGCCTTCGAGCACCGCCAGAAACTTGCGGCACAGCAGGGTCTTGCCGGTGCCGACCTCGCCGATGACCTTGATGAAGCCCTCGCCGCTGCGCACCGCCACCAGCAGCGTATTGAGGGCATCCTGATGGGACGAATGCGGAAAGAAGAAACTGGTGTCCGGCGTGATGGTAAACGGAAGCTCCGCCAGGCCGAAGTGCGCGTTATACATCATTCACTCCCGCTCGATACTGCCCATGGAAACTCAATGCCGCGCTACGTCCATCAATGATCGAGCTTCTTCATCCGGCTGTGGGATTCCTGGATCACGTTGCCCCACGCCTGACTGTCGCCGGCGTCGACGATGGTCGGCTTCAGCAGAATGACGAGTTCGTTCTTGATGCGCGTGACGCGCTTGTGTTTGAACAGGTTGCCGACGATCGGAATATTACCGAGGAACGGGATGGACGCATTATCGTCGGTGCTGCCCTCCTTCATCAGGCCACCGATCACGACGAACTGGCCGCTCTGGGCGCGCACCACATTGTCGGACTCCTGGATGGTGCTCGCCGCCAAGGGCAGGCTGGAGTTCTGATTGTTGACGGTGAACGACTTGTTCCGCTGGGTCACCTCGCTCACCGCCGGATGGATATGCAGGATGATGTTGTTGCTTTCGTCGATCTGCGGCGTCACGTCCAGGGCGATGCCGGAGAAAAACGGCGTCAGCTCCACCGCGGTCGTCGGCGCCACGCCCACGACCGTGCTCGGTGTGCTGGTGATGCCGGTGATGAAAAACTCATCCCCGCCCACCTTGATGACGGCCTTCTGGTTGTTGATGGTCGACACCCGCGGGCTCGACAGGACGTGCACGTCGCCCTGCGTCTGGAGCAACTCGACGAACGCGGAAAAATCCGCCGCCGCCGTGGCGACGGTAAATACACCGCCGAACGCGGAGGTATTGGTACCGGACGGCAGCAGGCCCGCGAGATTTCCCGTGTTCCCGGCGATTTCACTCACGCCGCTGCCGCTGAAGATCGTCCCGCCGCCCACCTGGCCAAACACCGACGACCCCTGCAGGCGCGACCAGTTGATGCCGGTCTGGAACTTGTCGCTCAACTGCACATTCAGGATCTTGGCCTCGAGGATCACCTGCCGGTTCACATTGGCGGCGGTCAGGCCGAGATAATCCTCCACCACCCGCAGCTCTTCCGGCATGGCGCGGGCGATGACGATGCCGCTCTGCGGATTCACCATCACCTGACGGCCACCCGCGGTGCCGACAATAATCGTCAGGGTATCTTTCAACTCCTTCCAGAAGTCGGCCTGCGAGTCGGTTTCCACCTGGATGCTGGGCCGGCGTGAGGTGGTTTGACTCGTGCCCGACCCCGAACTGCTCCCGCTGCCGCTGGAGGTCTGAGTCAACTCGCCCGAGGTGACCCTGATGTCCGATTTGCCCTTGCGACTCAGATTGAGATAGTTGACCGGATAAATACGCGTCTGCATGCCGCGCCCGAGAACCATGAAACGGCTGCCCTCGCGCCGGTAGTCGAAACCGTACACCCGGCGTATCACCTCCATCGCCTCGGGCACGGTGGTGCCCTTGAGATGCAGGGACAGGTTGCCGCCGATATCCGGCGAAACGATCATGCTGTAGGGCGTGCCTTCCACCAGACCCATGAACACGTTACGCGCCGGGGCGCTGTTGAGCGACAGATCGAAGCGCGCCTCGAGCGGGGCGCCATCGCCCTGCGGCAGCCGCATCTGGATCGGCGGCAGCAGCGCCTTGCTCACCTCCGCCGGAACGCGTGCCCCCGTTTCCTTGCCCGCCTGCTCCAGGGTCGCTTCCATCTTGCCGGCGGTTTTCTTGTCCCAGGTGTAGGGATTGCTCATGCAACCGCCCACCAGCAGGGCGATCGCCAACCCGGCCAGGACACGGCTCCATCGACGATTAAGGGTTGTCAGCATGGGGTGCGGCCTCGACTGTGCGTTTCTCGACATCCGACTTTGGCAACATGCGCAAAGCACTCTCCTTTCCCGAACGCTTGAGGATAACCTCAAACGGCCGGATGGCCACCACCTCGGCGCCACCGATTTTCCCGCCGACCGAAAGGCGCTGGCCGCTGATGACCGCGACCCGGCGCTCCGGCGACACCAGGGTGGATTGCAGCACCAGTCCACCACGGCTGGCGCCCGTCACGGCCGCGCCGTGCGACGACGGCCGTGTCGGATCGGCCAGGCCGTCCAGCAGGTCGTCGGCCCGGAGCGGTGTCGCCGCCATGAGGCCGGCAATGATCCATACGCAGGTTTGCCTATTCATAGGCTCAATAACTATCCAATTATCGTGCCAACATTCATTCAAACCTCCAGCCACGCCTGGTTGAGGCTGATGGTGTAGATCACGAGGGTGACACGCGATACCGGATACGCCTCCGACTCGAACTTCACCTCGCCCCAAAACACCTTGGATGGCATGGCTTCGAGGGCGCGCAGGTAGCGCACGATATCCACATATTGGCCGCGCAATTCGATGCGCATACCGTGCCGGTAGACGCGCGCGGCATTGTTCGCGGCGGCCGCGGGCTGGGCAGCGGGTGTGGCGGCATTTTTCCCCTCGTCCAGCGCCTCGGCCGGCAGGTTCTCCAGCTTGACCACCTGCAGCGCCTGGTTCTTCGCCAGCATCTGTTGCACCAGTCGCGGCATATCGCGCGGCGACACCAGACCGCGGATGATGTGGGCCACCGCGGCCTCGTCCGCCGCCAGCGTCCGCTTTAACTCGGCCACGCGCGCCTGCGCCAGTGCCTCCGGGTCCTGGGCGAGCTTGACCTTGATCGCTTCGTTCTGCGCGCTCATGGCCTGCAGCTCATTCAGCCTGGCGCGGACGTCGTGTGCGAGACGCTGCTGTTCCTGGCGCAGGGATAAGAACACCACGTTGGTCGCCAGCCAGAACAGCACGCCAAGAATGACCAGGAATAATATACCGCGTTCGCGCAGTGACAATGCATCGATGCGGGCTTCGAGTTGTTTGAGTTGCCGCCTCGCCTGTTTCAGGTTCTGGTTCATGCCGCGTTACCTTCTGCCGACGGCGTCACGCCGCGCAGGATTGGCGTCGCGCGTGCGCACCGAAAAATCCACATAGCCCGCCATCCCCTTGCGGTCGGGATTTTCCGGCCGCGTCATCTGAAACACGTCAAACTCCGTGCCCACCAGGAGCTGCTCCGATGACAGCTTCTGCAGGTACTGCGGCACCAGTTCCGGGACCTCGGTGCGGCCATCGAGGGCGATCTGTTCGCCGGCGCCGGTCACGGTGAATCCGGTGAGCCACAGGCCAGGCACTCCCTGGCGGGCGAAGGCGATGAAATAGCTGGAATACCCGTCGCCGCCAAAAAAGTAATCGTGGCGCGCGAGCTCGCGTATATACTGCACCGCCTGGATCCGGCCTTCCAGCCGCTCCACCTCTTTCGCGTAGCGCGGATTCACCTGACGCGCCGCCAGCTGCCGGGCCATGTCATCGGACTGTCGGGTGAGCGCGCGAAATTGTTCGTCGATCTGTCCGGCCTGGAGACGCAGCGAGCGCACCTGCCACGTGGCATAGCCATACATCATCACAATACCCGCCAGTACCAGCAGCGCCGCCTGCAGCATGGTCAGCGCGGAAAATTTCTTTTCCTGCTTGCGGAAAATCGGGTGATAGAGATTGACCTGCTGGCTCATAACGCCTTCACCTCCTGACGCAGCGCAGCACCCAGGGTGGTGAAGCACCCGGCCTGCAGGCTGGGAGGCAGTTCGCTATCGCAGTCCATCAGGCGCGCGAGATCCACAGTAATGATCTGTGTATTCAGGTTCGCGCCGAGATAGTCGGCGAACCCGGGAATAGCGTGCGGCAATGGCGCCAGGGCCACGTTGCGGATCGGCGCTGCGCGGAAATGGCTCTCGAAATAATCCAGAGAGCGCTGCACCTCCAGGACGACTTGATCGAAGTAGCCGGTCTGGTTGTCCGTGCGCTGCAGCATGTCGAGGCCGATGTTCAGCGGACGCGACAGATACAACTCGCCGCCGCGGGTCAGCGTGATCAGGCCGCCGTGCGCATGAAACGCCAGCAGCGCCACGCCGCGCTCGTCCTCCGGTAGCAAGGCGGCGACGTTGCGTTGCGCCATTTCCGGTATGTCGATGATCCGCAGATTCACGCCGGCGCCATCCATCAGGTCCACGCGCTGTTGCACCGCCCGGTTCTGCACCGCGACCACGTACATCTCGCGCGCGCGCCCGGTATTTTCCGTGCCCGGCACGTCGAACACGTCGAGGGTGGCGTCGTTGATATGAAAACTGATGAGGTCCTTGATGCGCCAGCGGATCGCCGCCTTGAGTTCGTCCGGCTTCACGTCCGGCGCCTCGGTGAGCAGCAACTGGTAATCGGGTTCATCCAGCAGGGTGGTGCAACGCGCATGCTTGAGCTGCTGTTGCGCGGCGAGGCGCGCCAGCTGTTTGCCCCGGTCATCCGCGTCATACGGCAGGAAGGCGCAGGCGCGCAGGCGCGGGCGGGCGGCGTCCACGCGTTCGATATGCGCCAGAGAATAGCCGTCCGCATGCACACCGATGG
>JAYSOL010000207.1:0-3032 GCA_043723045.1 Gammaproteobacteria bacterium
GAGCCCATGGATGGGCGAGGTAGAGCGCTGTCGGGAACAGGCGCCGAGATGGCGGAAGTACTGGAAACGCAGGAGCAGTTTCCAGTGCATTGCCCACCATGCGGGGCGTCGATGAGTACTGTTGGTGGGCAATGCCCACCCTACAACATGTGCCCTAACCCAACAACGCAACACTCTTCACCTGGGCGTACACCCGCTGGCCCACCGCAAACCCGAGTTCGTGCCAGGATTTGCGCGTGAGCCGCGCCAGCAGCGGCACGCCGGCGGCCTCCAACCCCACCAGCACCTGGGCCGGGCGATCCGCGTGCAGGCTTACGAGGGTCACGGGAAAGATGTTCAGTATGCTGGTATTTTCGTGCAGCGTACGACTCAGGCTCACGTCCCGCGCCAGGATGCGCACGCGCGCCGGCGCGCCCACCGCCAGTCCGGCATCGGGCATGCGCAATGCCTGTCCGTTGAACTCCAGGGTGGCCAACTGATACTCGGCATCGCGACTCACCACCCGCGCCTCGATCACCGCCGATGCCTCGTCACTATGGCTGAGAGGCAGGTCGATACGCGTGAGCATCGCCGGCATGTCGCCGGCGGCAAGGCTGCGGCCCTGTTCCAGGTACACCAGGTGGTCCGCCAGGCGGGCGACTTCATCCAGGGCATGACTCACATACAGCACCGGCACGGACAGCTCGCGGTGCAGGCGTTCGAGATACGGCAGGATCTCCGCCTTCGCCTGCATGTCGAGGGCGGCCAGGGGTTCGTCCATTAGTAACAGGCGTGGACTGGTGGCGAGGGCACGTGCCATGGCCACACGGCTGCGTTCACCACCGGACAGACCGTGAGTGCGGCGGGTGAGCAGATGGCCGATACCGGTCCAATCCACTGCCTGGTCCAGGGTCACGCTGCGTTCCGCCACGGGGGTGCGGCGATAACCATAGGCCAAATTGCCGGCCACGGTCAGGTGATCGAGCAGGGCCGCGTCCTGAAACACATAACCCAGACGGCGCCGGTCGGTCGGTACAAAAATATTGCGCGCGCTGTTTTGCCAGCATATGCCCTGCAGCGAGACGTTTCCGCTGTCGGCACGATCGAGGCCGGCGATGCAACGCAACAGCGTGGTCTTGCCACAGCCGGACGCGCCGAACAGGGCGGTGATGCCCTGCGCCGGCGCGTCGAATTCCACGTTGAGGGCGAACCCGCGCCGCTGCCATTGCAGATTTACGCATAACTCGCTCATGCCACACGCCCCGCGTGACGTCGATTCACCAGCGCCACCAGCAACAGCACCGCGAAGGAAAATACCAGGAGCCCGGCGGATAACTGATGCGCCTGAACATACTCCAGGGTCTCCACGTGATCGTAGATGGCGATGGACAGCACCTGGGTCTTGCCGGGGATGTTGCCGCCGATCATGAGCACCACGCCGAATTCCCCCACGGTATGGGCAAAACCCAGGGTCGTGGCGGTGATAAAGCCGCGCCGCGCCAGGGGCACCGCCACGGAGAAAAATCGGTCCAGGGGCGACGCGCGCAACGTCGCGGCGGCCTCCAGGGGCCGCGCGCCCAGGGCCTCGAAGGCATTCTGTAACGGCTGCACCACGAACGGCAGGGAGTAGAGCACCGAACCGATCACGAGGCCCGTGAAGCTGAAGGCCAGGGACGCGCCGCCGAGGGCCTGCCAGCCGGCGCCCAACCAACCGTTCGGTGCCAGCGCGATGAGCAGATAAAAACCCAGCACCGTGGGCGGCAACACCAGGGGCAGGGCCACCAGCGCTTCGATGGGCGTCTTAAGATAGGTGCGGGTGCGCGCCAGCCACCACGCCAGGGGCGTGCCGAGACATAGGAGGATCAGGGTTGACACTGCGGCCAGGCGCAGGGTGATCCAGATGGGGGTGGTGTCTAGCATCGGGGTTCAGTCATCCAGGCACTCGCTTAAGCATTTGTTCACTGTTGTGCTGGCTTGGGTCGGTGTGGCTGTCTTTGGAGTGCGGGAGCAAGCTCCCGCACTCCCTCACGGTACATCGTAACCGGCGTCCTCGATGAGCCGCCGCACCTCGGCACTGCGCAGATAACGCATAAACGCCAGCGCCGCGGTTGCCTCGGCGCCGCGCTGCAACAATACCACTTGTTGTTCCAACGGCGCATGATACGCCTGCGGCACCAACCAATAGGAACCCACAGCACGCTGCTTCACCTGGGCATAGGCCACGAAGCCCAACTCCGCCGCACCGCTGTGCACGAACTGCAACACCTGTCCAATATCCTCCCCCTGCACGATGTGCGGCTGCCACGTCGACCACCGACCCAGGTACTGCAGCGTCTGTTGCGCCGCGAGTCCGTAGGGCGCGGTGCGCGGATTCGCCATGGCCAGATGCCCAATGGCATCCGCCTGCAACACACCGCCTTTGGCGTCCACACGCCGCGCGTCCCGGCTCCACAGCGCCAAACGCCCGCGTGCATAGGTGTAGCGGCTGTTTTTCACGCCATAACCCTCGCGCTCCAGACGTTGCGGACGCTCAGCATCGGCGGCGAGAAAGATTTCGTAGGGCGCGCCATGCACAATCTGGGCGTAGAGCTTGCCGGTGGAGCCGCTGCTGATGATCACGCGGTGGGGGCTTTGCTTGCTGAAGCCATCGGCGACCTGTTGCAACGTGGAAAGAAAATTCGCCGCCACCGCCACGTGCACGTCATCCGCCTGACTCACACGTCCTGCCGCCGCGCAGACGAGGGCGCCGCATAAGAGCAGGCTGGACTTCATCACTCGCTTATTCATGCTGCTTCTACCGGTGGATTAACTTTCATCTTCCCGCGCCAGTTCGCTCAACGCCGCATGGATGGAGCCGAGTCGCACCACCGGATCGCGCAGTTCCAGCCAGCGCTGCCTGAGTGCCGGCTCCACCGGCAGCAGTTGCGCCAGGCGCATACCGACCCAGGAGGCGTCCTCGAACCGATAGGGCTCGGCGATGCGGTGCGCGTCGAACTCCTGAATGATGCGGCGGATGAAATCCGCCATCTGTGTGTAGTCTTCCGCGACCGCGA
>JAYSOL010000208.1:0-4292 GCA_043723045.1 Gammaproteobacteria bacterium
CTTGGCTGTCATTGCGAAGCGCGTTGCGTTGCGGTACATCAATTAGTAAATGTAGGTTGGGGTGAGCGCAGCGAACCCCAACAATGCATCCACGCGTTCAGCGCGCAAAGCGGTGCCGCAACCACGCAATCACCCCAGGTATTACTGATACCACAATGATGCCCATCATCACCGCCACCAGGTTCTCGCGCACCACCGGCAGGTGGCCGAAGTAATAACCAGCGAGGGTGAACAGTCCGATCCACACGACAGCCCCCGAGAAGCTGAAGGCCAGGAAGCGCCCATACGGCATACGCCCGATGCCGGCAACGAAGGGCGCGAAGGTGCGCAGGATGGGCATGAAGCGGGCAAAGAACACCGTCTTGCCGCCATGGCGTTCGTAGAAGGCGTGCGCACGCTCAAGGTATTCAAGGTTCAACAGGCGCGAGCTGGTGCGGCGGAATATCCGCGGTCCCACATGGTAGCCGATCCAGTAGTTGGTATTGTCGCCACCGAAGGAGGCGGCGATGAGTAGCGGTACCAGCCATTGAATGTCCAGCCCGCTGCCCGCCGCCAGCGTGCCGGCGGCGAACAGCAGCGAGTCACCGGGAAGAAATGGCGTGATGACGAAGCCGGTCTCCGCGAAGATGATGGCGAACAGCAGGACATAAACCCACAGCCCATAGTTGCTTAGAAATTCCACCAGGTGGCGGTCCACATGCAGCACGACGTCGACAAATTGGGCGAGCAGATCCATGGGTTATTTCCAGAACCAGGCCAGGACCAGCGCGCCGAAGACGATACGATACCAAGCGAATAACGTGAAATTATGTCCCGAGACATATTTGAGAAATACCCGCACTACCACCAACGCCGTGACAAACGACATGACGAAGCCCACGGCAAACATCGGAATGTCGGCCGCCTGCAGCAGGCTGTGATTTTTAATCAGCTCAAAGAAGAACACCGCGAACATCACGGGCATGGCGAGAAAAAATGAAAACTCCGTGGCCGTGGTGCGCGTAAGACCCGCGAGCAGCCCACCCATGATGGTGGCGCCGGCGCGCGACACGCCGGGAAACAGAGAGAAAATCTGGGCGATGCCGATCTTCAAGGCATCCATGGGCCCAAGGTTTTCGATGCTGTCGATGCGTGGGCGCAGCGGCAGGCGTTCGATGATGAGGATGAGGATGCCGCCGACGATCAATGCCACACCCACCGTGATGGTGCCGAAGAGATATTGCTTGATCTGATTGTGAAACAGCAGGCCGACGATGGCCGCCGGCAGGAAGGCAATGAACAGGTTCAAGGCAAAAAGCTGTTCGTGTTTGCGGTTTAATCCCATGATCAAGCGACCGACGCGTCCGCGATAATCCCAGACGACGCCCAGGATCGCGCCGAGCTGAATGATCATCTCGAAGACCTTGCCCTTCTCATCGTTGAAATTCAGGAGTTCGCCGACAACGATCAGATGTCCGGTGGAGGAGACCGGGAGGAACTCGGTCAGGCCTTCCACGATACCGAGCAGCACTGCCTTGACGATCAGAATTAAATCCATGTGATTCTCACAGTGTAAATACCAGCGGTTTGCCTAGCACACCGGGGCGGATGCGGCCCTGGTCGAACACGATCTGTCCGCCGACGATGGTGTAGACGGGCCATCCGCGCAGCGCACGGCCGGCGTAGGGCGACCATTTCACCTTGGTGAAGCAGTCTTCGTTGCGTACCGGCCGCAGATTGTCCATGTCCACGAGGGTCAGATCCGCGTCCCAGCCCTCAAGGATTTTACCCTTGTTGGCGATGGCATAGGCGCGCGCCGGACCATAACACATCCACTTCTGAATGTCCGCCAAGGTGCAGCGGCCGGCGTGCATCTGCGTCAGCATCAGCGGCAGGGAGGTCTCGATGCCCGGCATGCCGGACGGTGCCTTGGGGTAGCCCAGGTTTTTTTCTTCCAGGGTGTGTGGTGCGTGATCGGTGGCGATGAAGTCGATGACGCCGTCGCGTAGGCCCGCCCACAGCGCCGCGTTGTCTGCCGCCTTGCGGATCGGCGGATTCATCTGCACCCGCGTGCCCTGCTCGGCGTAATCGTCGACATTGAGCAGCAGGTGATTGGGGATGGCCTCGGCGGTGACCCATGCCGGTTTGTCCTGGCGCAGCAGCGCCACTTCCTCCTGCGTGGAAAGATGCAGGATGTGCAGGCGCCGCCGGTATTTCTTCGAGAGCGATAAGGCCAGGCGCGTGGCGATCAGCGCGCATTCGTTATCCCGCAGCTCGGAATGCGCCGCCGCATCGGTGCGCTGCGCGAACCGCGGCGTGCGTGCCTGGATGCGTGCCTCGTCCTCCGCGTGCACCGCGATCAGGCGTGTGCCATGGGCGAAGATGCGCTCCAGGTCCTCTTCCCGGTTCACCAGCAGACTGCCGGTGCTGGCGCCCATGAAGATCTTGATGCCGCAGGTCGGCGTGGCGCTGTTGAGTTCGTCGAGGTTGTCCGGGGTGGCGCCGATGAAGAAGCCGTAATTCACCACGGACTTCTGTGCGGCGCGCGCGAGTTTGTCGTCCAGCGCCTGCTGGTTGATAGTCGGCGGGTCGGTGTTGGGCATATCGAGAAAGCTGGTGACGCCGCCGCGCGCCGCGGCGCGCGAGCCGCTGTGCAGATCTTCCTTGTATTCCTTGCCCGGTTCGCGGAAGTGCACCTGCGGATCGATCACCCCGGGCAGCAGCAACTTGCCAGCGGCGTCGATGACCTCTTCCGCCGGTGCAAAAATGGTTTTATCGATGCGGGCTATTTTGCCGTCCGCGCAGGCGACGTCGCCGGAATACGTGCTGCCGTCAGGCTGGGCGATGGTGGCGTTGCGGATGAGCAGGCTATACAAAAAGGACTCCCGGGAGTTGACATGAAAAGGGGGGCCTTAGCCCCCCTCCCTGTGGATAGTTATTATTTTGTACGCGCTACTGTCAGCCCATCTGTTTTTCGCGGATCTCGTCCAGGGTTTTGCAGTCGATGCACAAGGTGGCTGTGGGCCGGGCCTCGAGACGTTGTACGCCGATCTCAACACCGCAGGTCTCGCAGAAGCCGTAGTCGCCGCTGTCGATGCGGGCGTTGGCTTCCTCGATCTTCTTGATCAGCTTGCGTTCGCGGTCGCGACTGCGCAGTTCCAGGGACATGTCGGTTTCCTGGCTGGCGCGGTCATTCGGATCCGGGTGATTGGCGGTTTCATCCTGCATGCTGTGCACGGTGCGCGTGACTTCTTCCAGCAGTTCCTGTTTCCAGGCGAGCAATATCTCGCGGAAATGGTCCAGCATGCGTTTGTTCATGTACTTATCGCCCTTCTTCTCCACAAAGGGTTTGATCCCGTGGATCTGGGGGCTGGCGGCTTCTTTTTTCTTGCTAACCGGCATTCATCTACTCCTGCACGAGGTCGGCGTGATCTGAGGGAAAAAAATCAAGCGCGCATCTATACCAGAAAAGGGGGGTAGGGCGCAAGAAGTTTTCCATGCAAACAATGTACCATTTCTCTGGCACGGCGTTTGGGCGATAATACACACTCTCTGGACGATTGGAACCACTTAATAATTTATGCCGCTGAAAGCCCTAATATTCGACGTAGACGGTACTTTATCGGACACGGAACGGGATGGCCACCGCCCGGCGTTCAACCTGGCCTTCGCCGAGGCCGGGCTGGATTGGCACTGGGATGTGGCGCTGTATGGAGAGCTGCTGGCGGTGACCGGCGGGAAGGAGCGGATGATGTTTTACGTCGAGCACTACCGCCCGGACTATCGTCCGCCGACGGACTTTACCGCCCTGGTAGCGCGCCTGCATGCGGCGAAAACCCGGCACTACACCGCGCTCCTGGCGCGCGGCGAGATCCCGCTGCGCCCGGGTGTGGAGCGGCTGCTGCGGGAGGCCCGCAGCCGGGGGGTGCGCCTGGCCATCGCCACGACCACCACACCGGCCAACGTGACTGCTCTGCTGGAGCATGCCTTGTCAGCGGAGGCTGTGGGCTGGTTCGAGGTCATCGCCGCCGGCGATGTGGTGCCGGCAAAAAAACCGGCGCCAGATATTTATGACTATGCCCTGGCGCAGTTGGGTTTGGCACCTGGCGATTGTCTGGCGTTTGAGGATTCGGAAAACGGTCTGCGGTCGGCACGCGGCGCCGGCCTCAAGACGGTGATTCCGGTGAACGACTATACCCGTGACCACGATTTGACCGGCGCCATCCTGGTGTTGGACCAACTGGGTGAACCGGGTCAGCCGTTTACGCGGCTCGCGGGATATGCTGCGACAACCGACGGCGTGTTCGACCTCG
>JAYSOL010000209.1:0-6065 GCA_043723045.1 Gammaproteobacteria bacterium
CTCAAGACTGACCCGCACCTCTTTCTTCAGGGTATCGACACTGGCATCCGGCATACCCAGCTGGCGCGCAAAATCATCGTTGACCTCGGGCAGAACCGGCTCAGCCACGGCTTTTACCGTAATGGCAAACTGGGTGAGCTGGCCGGCCAGACGGGTATTGCGGTAATCCGCCGGGAAAGTGATATCCAATGTACGCTGTTCACCGGCCTTGGCCCCGAGCAGGCCCTCCTCGAAGCCGTTCACCAGGGACTGGCTACCGAGCACCAGATTAAAATCCTTGGCAGCGCCCCCTTCGAACGGAGTGCCCCCCAGGCTACCTTCGAAGTCCAGGGTCAACTGGTCGCCGCTCTGGGCAGCACGCTCTACGGGGGCCCAGGTGAGGCGCTGTTTGCGGAGCGATTCCAGGGTCCGATCCACGTCCGCGTCGGCCACCTGCGCCACCGGGCGCTCAATCTTGATGCCTGCAATCTCAAGGCGGGATATCTCTGGATAGACCTCGAAAACGGCCACATACTCAAAATCCTGACCCCGCTCAGCCGTCTTGGGCTCGATGGAAGGACCCCCCGCAGGCTTAAGGCCCTTGCCCGTCACGGCCTCATAGAAACTCGCCTGAATGACGTCACCCATCACCTCTTGCATGACCTTGCCGCCGTACTGCGCCTCGACCAGCTTCAACGGCGCCTTGCCCGGCCGGAAACCGGGAAATTTAGCGGTGCGTAACAGGCGCTGGATACGGGCGGAAAACTCTTTTTCCAGCTGCGCGGAGGGCACAGACACCGTCATGCGGCGACCCAGACTGCCAGTGGATTCAACGGATACTTGCATACATAAACCTCATAATCCTGGCGGCATTAACGCCCATAATTGATCTTGTCCTTCAACTTATTCACCGACAACCTATCATACCGGTTCGTTACGGGGACTCCAAGTACCTGATCAAAACAGTCAGGTTCCCGCTTTAAAGTATGGTGCGAATGGGGAGACTCGAACTCCCATGGGTTTCCCCACTGGAACCTAAATCCAGCGCGTATACCAATTCCGCCACATTCGCAGCGCGCGTCCGACGTAACGGGAATACGGCCTGCCGTTTCCAGAATACCCTGGAAACCGACCCAATCATAACAGGAATCTGGTGGAAATTGAGACAAAAAAAACGGCCCAGTGTCTGAGACACCGTGCCGGAGGGTTATGGTGGGCCGTGTAGGAGTCGAACCTACGACCTATTGATTAAGAGTCAACTGCTCTACCAACTGAGCTAACGGCCCATAACTTGTCTTGAACACTTCTACTACATTACTGCCTTGCATGGCAGTACACCGCCTAGAATTGGGGTGAGCGACGGGACTCGAACCCGCGACCACCGGAATCACAATCCGGGACTCTAACCAACTGAGCTACGCTCACCATAACTTAGTACTGATACAAACCATATCTACTCTGCATCACTCGAATCACGGCATCTCTCTAATCACACCGCGACAGCAAGCGCCGAAACACGGCGTGGTGCGCCCGACAGGAATCGAACCTGTAACCCCCAGCTTAGAAGGCTGGTGCTCTATCCGGTTGAGCTACGGGCGCTATGCTCATCCTGTTCGCCCATCGTACGCGATTATCCTACACAATACTGGTCGGGGTAGAGGGATTTGAACCCCCGACAACCTGCTCCCAAAGCAGGTGCGCTACCAGGCTGCGCTATACCCCGGTGACTCGTCACGTCGGACCGCAGATGCGACCTTATTCAGGCCCCCTGCTTGCGCCACTCGGGTACCGATTTAGCCACCCGCGCGAGGGCGCAGAATATACGCGCTGGTCCTGCCTGGGTCAATGGCCAGGGGCCATCGTCCACGCGCGTCGAATGCAGCGCTACACCGGTCGCCTGCGCCACCAAGCAGGTGGTACACAATCCACGGGGCACGACGCTTGGCGAGACAGTTTCCACATGCGATCATGCGCCTTCGAGAGATCGCTAACCGTTGTTCGAGGCCGGCCACTGATGAGCGCACGCATAATTGACGGCAAAAGCATCGCTGCCTCGCTGCGCTCGGAAATCAAACTCAGGCTAACACAAAAAACATCGCAAGGCGGCAGGTCCCCGGGTCTGGCGGTCATCCTGGTGGGCGAGAATCCGGCCTCTCAAGTTTATGTGCGAAGTAAACGCAAGGCCTGCGCGGAAGTGGGGATAGTGTCGTTTTCCTACGACCTGCCGGCGGATACCCCGCAAAACGCCTTGCTCTCGCTGATAGATCAGCTGAATGATAATTCCGCGGTGGATGGAATCCTGGTGCAATTACCGCTACCGGCCCAGATCAACGCCCAAGCAGTCATCGAGCACATCCATCCCGACAAGGATGTTGATGGGTTCCACCCTTACAATATAGGGCGTCTAGTATTGCGTATGCCGGTACTGCGCCCATGCACCCCGCGCGGAATCATGACCCTGCTGGAAAGCACCGGCCAGCCCATACGCGGTCAAAATGCCGTGGTGGTGGGTGCCTCCAACCATGTAGGTCGGCCGATGGCCCTGGAACTCCTGCTGGCTGGCTGTACCGTTACCACCTGCCATCGCTTTACACGCGACCTGCCGGCCCATCTCGCGCAGGCGGATATCGTCGTGGTGGCTGCCGGAAAACCGGGGCTGGTAAAAGGCGGCTGGATCAAGCCGGGGGCGGCGGTGATTGACGTGGGCATCAACCGCGAGGCCGATGGCACATTGGTGGGAGACGTGGATTTTGTTGGGGCAAAAGAAAGAGCAGGATGGATCACACCGGTACCGGGCGGAGTTGGCCCAATGACGGTGGCCACCCTGTTACAGAATACCCTGGAAGCCGCGGAGAAACTGCACGCCGACGTGCCATAATACCGGCACGTCGTTGCAGCCACCCGGCAGCTCCAGGGGGAAACGACTATCTCTTCAACAGCGGTACGGCAAATCTACTGACTTCGTGCCACTTACTTCTTGTCGACCATCGGGGCTTCAGCGGCCGGGGCGGCAGCCGGGACATCCGTGGCCGGGAGAGCCGGAGCAGCAACCGGGGCTTCAGCGGCCGGGGCGGCAACCGGAGCCGGTTCGCTTTTCTTTTCGCAGGCGGCCAGGGCGAAAACACCGACAACAGACAGCATTACTACAAGCAGTTTCTTCGACATTAGATTAATCTCCAGTTGTTAAATAAATTCGGCCAAAGCCGGCGCATTCTATACGCGCTGTTTCATCACTGCATAGTGATAAATGGTTTTTGCAAAAAATAAATTTTCTTGCTTAGGATCACTCAACTTCTTTACTTTCCTTGTTAAATTTGATTCTGATAAATTTCATGCCTGGCGAAATACAGGTAGCCGACCATCGCCGAATAGCAGCATCCCTAGGGTCGCTTACGGCTAAAAACAAGAACGCTATTCTTCAGCCGGGCAGACTATAACAAAACTGTAACGAATCGGCGACCCTTCAAGCCTCGCAATTCAAGCCAATAAATGCGAAGCTTGGCTGTGTCGATGCCGGTCATTATATAATGACCGGCGCCTAAACCTCTCACTGACAAGACGAGACAAGACCAGGATGCGCACTTCGTCTGAATCTGAACACCATACATCGCTTTCTATCGATACCCGGAACATGCGTCAGGAGGTCGTGGGCGCTCAGGGCGTCGCGGCGCAAGACCTCGCACGGATAGCCGACGAGCTGGCAAGCGCCCACCGCACACTCTCATCCAAGTCGGAAGGGGGATTGGAGGCGGAATATGCCTGCCTGAATCTGGCGCACGCAATGCAGGGCTCCCTGGAGGCTATCCAGCAGGCGGCGGGCGAGCTGCGGCATTTCCGCGATATCGTCCTGATCGGCATCGGTGGCTCGAGCCTGGGCACCAAGGCCATTCGCCACGCACTCAAGCCGGAACACGACCTGCCTGCCGGAGGCCCGCGGCTGTATTTTGTCGAGAATATCGACCCCTATCATATGGACCACCTGCTGTCGCAGCTTGATCCTACGAGCACCGCCCTGCTCTGTGTCAGCAAATCCGGCGGCACGATCGAGACGGTGGTGCAGTACCTGATCCTGCGTAAGTGGCTCAAAAAAGCCCTCGGGGAGGAAAAGGCACGCCGCCATCAGTGGCTGATTACTGATCCGGATCAAGGCTGGTTGCGACAGCTGTCGAGAGAGCAGGGTATTGCCAGTCTGCCGGTTCCGCCGCAGGTGGGCGGTCGTTACTCCGTCCTCACGGCCGTCGGATTGCTGCCGCTGGCGGTGGTTGGCGTGGACATCGCTGAGCTGCTGCGCGGTGCAGCGGATACCGTGGCCCGCTGTCGCGGCGAGCAAATCGAGAAGAATCCGGCATTGGAGATGGCGGCGCTCTATTATCTCCTCGACGTCAGCTACAACAAGCGCATTTCCGTGATGATGCCCTACGTCAACCGGCTGCGCTTGTTCGTCGACTGGTATTGTCAGCTATGGGCCGAGTCCTTGGGAAAGTGGGACACAAAGCGACCCGGGGTACCGGCCACGGGCACGCTGCCGGTGCGTGCCATGGGGGCAGTAGACCAGCACAGCCAATTGCAGATGTACCTGGAATCACGGCACGACAAAATGTTTACCTTCATCGAACTCGCCCACTGGGATTACGACCTGGAAATCCCACTGGACGCCTCGGAGCGCGCGTTTTTCCCGTATCTCGAAGGCAAATCGCTGGTGGATGTCATCCATGCGGAATTCGTCGCGACCCGCCAGGTGATCACGGACACCGGCCATCCCAACATGACCCTGCATTTACCCACCCTCAGCGCCTACACGCTGGGACAGCTCATCGAGCTCTACCAGCGCACTACGGTCTACACAGGGTTGCTGTATGGTATCAACCCGCTGGATCAACCCTCAGTGGAAAAAGGCAAAAAGCTGGCGATCCAGCATCTAAAGGATATGACGACCTGTGGCTGAAAAGTACTTGGCATCCAAATACGGCAACAACCAGGCCCGCAGCCGCGCCTGCACTTCTGCCGGGAGATCGCGGAAGGACATCACCCGTCTGCGACAACTCACCGATCCGCAGGAACAGGGGAATCCGGCAAACCCTTCTTCATCGATAGCGGTGCTGTAATCCCAGGTCAACTCTTCACCCGTGGAGATATCCCGCATCGCCACCAGCTCAAGGCCGTTTTGAAACCCGCAATTCGGCTCGCAGGAGTGGTTGACGTAATCATCCACACCACCCGAAGGTCCGATGTAGACATCTTCCCCTACCTGCAGATGATAGTCGTTGAAATCAACATGCGTGCGGTGCAGCAACGTTCCGGAAAAAACCATCACGCGTTCGCCGGCAGCAATCGCCGTGCGTGCGAAAACGCCTTTGCCGTGCTGCGGACTACTCTTCACATAGCATTTCATCGATCACTCTCTTTGACTAACAGGACGGCGGATGCAAAAATACCACCGTTGCCAGCCTAAACATAAACTGAATGGAAGGAAAGATGACCCTGCCGCTACGTCTGAGCACACTACTTGTCCTTCTTACGATCTGCCACACAACCTGGGCAGCGCCCGCAGCCGTCGACCCCCCGGATGGATACCGGCTGTTTGCCGACAACTGTGCGGCCTGTCACGGAAGCGACGGCCAAGGCGGAGTGGGAGTGCCCCTCGCCCTGCCCTCTTTTCTATCGGCCGTGGACGACGAATACCTGCGGAAAACCATACGCCATGGGCGCGCTGGCCGCATCATGCCAGCCTTTAAACGCTTCAGCGATGCGGAGGTCGATGCCATCGTCGCCCACATCCGCAGCCTGTCAAAGGCGCCGCCAGCGAAATTGTCGAGCGAACGTATCGTCGGCGACCGGCAGCACGGCCAGCAGTTGTTCGCCCAGCATTGTAGCGCCTGTCATGGCGAAAACGGTGAAGGTGGCCACGGCACCGGCGTTACCATGTCGCGCCCGCGCAACCTCCCGATACTGGCACCCGCGCTAAATAATCCTGGCTTTCTTGCGTCAGCCAAAGACAGCATGATCAAGCAAACCCTCATGCAGGGGCGTGCAGGGACTCCCATGGTCTCCTTTGTGAAAAAGGGACTGAGTGAAAAAGACATCAA
>JAYSOL010000210.1:0-3038 GCA_043723045.1 Gammaproteobacteria bacterium
AGCTCTTAGGTAGGGCACTACACATTAAAGCGGGAGCTCGCTCCCGCACTTCAAATTACGCCTTCCCGCTTAACGCCTCAACGCTATACACCACCTGCAGATGATGCTCGCCGCCGGGCGGTATGCTGACCACATCCACATCGGCATTGGCGGATTCCACACACAGCATGCCGAGATAACCATCGGGGCCGAAATCGCCCATCTTCGCGGCTTTGTCGATCCACGGATTCCATACTATGCTGCTGCGGCTGTTGTGTTTGGCGATGCGTATGCGCCGCCGCAGCTCCGGGTCTTCGATGATGCAATCGCGCTCGGAGTCGAGATAAATACGATCCACTTCCGCGCCGATGGTCACGCCGCCGGTTTGTACCTTGCGTTTCGAGGCGTCCACCTTGTCGATATAGGGGCAGCCCTCGAGTCCATAAATAACAACCTTGCGTACGTCACCCACGGCAAAATAGGTGTGTAACGCGTCTCCCAGCACCAGGGCCTGCGGGCCGTGATTGACCGTGGCCAGATCGAGCTCAAGACGCGCACCGACGGTGACCGTCAAGGTCACATCCGACGGAGTCGGCCATTGCTGTGGGTTCTTGCTGGCGGCCGCGAGGCGCAACACGAGACGTGTCGCGCCCTCCCCGGTCACTTGGGTGGACAGCACCTCCCACATCACGGTGCGCGCAAACCCATGGCCGGGAAACGCAGGCTCGCTTAGGTGCGGCCCGAACCACGGCCAGCAGATGGGCACGCCGCCGCGGATGGATTTTCCCGGAGCAAACTTGGCATACCCACTCAACCATAAGACCGGCTCCTGGCCGTGGGGCTGGTAGGTCATGACGTGCGCGCCCTGCAACGCCACCATGGCCGTGGCATGTGGGTTGTTGATTTTTGCCACCACCAAACCGCCCGGACCGCTCTCGAAGCGCACGTGCTTATCGATGGCGAATTCGCGGTTAAGCCGGTCGATATCGGCAGTTGTCATACATCACCCCCTTAGGCGAATAAAATGGAAAGCATTGCGCCACTAGGGGTTTACAACCCCGCGACGAGGCGCGCTACATAAACGTGTACGCAGTATATCCGTTCACGCGTACTGGTCTCAACTTAGGACACACGATCCCGGCCACGCCATTGTCTAACACGGTTGACCAGGCCGGCGCGCAGTTCAACGGCCGCCACAAAGGTAGCCGGTATAGTGATCAGCGTAAAAATGGTCGCGAAGATCAGACCCCACGACAAGGCAAGCGCCATGGGCGCGACAAACGGATCCATGCCGCCCCAACCGTAGGCCGTCGGCAGGAGACCCAGGACCGTCGTGGCCGCGGTCAGGATCACCGCACGCAGACGCCGGCGTCCCGCCTGGAGGATGGCGTCGTGTACCGACGCGCCCTCTTCGATCGCGCGTTGCACGAAGACCATCAGCACCAGCGAGCTGTTCACGACCACGCCGGACAGGGCGACAAAGCCCATGGCGGAAAAGAACGATAGCGGCATCGGTCTCCACAGGAGATCATGCAAATAAAAACTGACAATGATACCGATGGCGCCAAAGGGAATGGCCAGCATCACGATAAAAGGATAGGCAAGATTGTTGAACTGTATCGCGAGTATGAAGAATATCCCGAGCATGGCAAACAGGAAAGAAATCAACAACCCCCTGAACGACTCCTCGTTTTTTTCAGCTTCACCGCCGTAGTTCACCGTGACGCGGCCGCTGGCGTCCGCCAGCCACGCGGGCTGTTTTTGCGCGACCAGGCGATTGATCTCGGCACTGGTGATGCGCTCGCTATTGATGTCCGCCACGACACTGACGACACGCACGCCGGCCTTGTGGCGCAGCGTGGTATAACCCGGCTTTTCCTCCAGCCGCCCGATCTTCGCCAGCGGCACCAGTCCGCCATGCTGGTTGGGTATCAGCAGGGTCCGCAGCTGCGCGAGTTGGTCGGTGCGGGCCTGGGGATAACGTATGGTGATGTCGATCTCCTCGGTACCGCGCCGCGTCGTCGATACCACCAAGCCGCCGACGGCGGCGCGTACGTGTGTCGCTGCCGTCGCCAGGTCGATGCCGGCATAAGTGGCGCGTGTCCGGTCGAGCACCACATGCAATTGATCGTCACCGGGCTTGAGGCCGCTGTCCACCGAGACCACCCCCGGTACGGTGTCCAGAAAGGCAAGCAGCCGACGCGTCACCGCGTCGACGACCGCCGTATCATTACCGGAAATCTCGACCTCAAGGGGACGGCCGGTGGGAGGTCCCGCTTTGAGTTCGCTGAACGCGACCTCGAGGCCCGGGAACAACGGCGGCAGTTCCTGCGCCAGGCGATACATGTCCTGCAGCGCATCGTGCCCGGAGCGGGCGACCGCCGGCGTATAGATCACGCGTATCTGCCCGAAGCGTCCTCCCCGCTGGGTCAGCGGATCGCCCTCGTCGATAGCGATTTGGCCGCTGCCCAGCAGGGTGGCCTCCACGTACGCGGGGTTCGTGCGCTGGCGGATCTCCTGGTCGACCTTGATCAGGTAGTCTTGCATGCCTTCGATGCTGGTGCCGCGCGGCGCGGTGACGCGCACAATGTACTGATCGACACCGACCGGTGGAAACAACTGGAACGACATGGCGAATTTGGCCAGCAGCAGACTTCCGATCAGGGCGGCAAACGAGAACGCTATAGTGATCCAGCGATGATGCAGCGCCTTGCCCAGCAGCCAGGCGTAACCGGACTCCAGTGCCACCAGCCAGGCGCGCTCACCCGGGTGCTTATGGGGATTGGTGAAATCGGCCACGTGGCTCGGCAGAATAAGAAACGCCTCGAGCCAGGAAAAGATCAGCAGCAATATCACCACCACCGGAATCGCGACGATGAATTTACCGATCAGCCCGGACATGAACATCAGCGGCAGAAACGCGACTATCGTGGTAGTAACGGTGGAAGTCACCGGACCGATCAGCTCGATCGCGCCGTGCACCGCCGCCGCCTTCGGTGGCATGCCGCGCTCCATATGATAGGTGATGTTCTCGCCGATCATGATCGAGTCGTCCACCA
>JAYSOL010000211.1:0-3024 GCA_043723045.1 Gammaproteobacteria bacterium
TCGGTTACAGCGATGAGCGTACGCTCGAATACGCCGCCGAGCTGGGCCTTGCCTTTCAACTGACCAACATCATCCGCGACGTGGGCGAAGACGCACGCCGCAACCGTATCTACCTGCCGGCGGAAGATCTGCAGCGCTTTCAAGTGAGTGCCGCGGATATCCTCAACGGCCGGGAAAGCGACCAGCTGTACGCGCTCATGGCGTTCCAGATGGAACGCGCCGAGTCCTATTACCGCCAGGCGCAGGACAGTCTGCCCGCGGAAGACCGCCAGGCACAGCTGCCGAGCCTGATCATGGCGGATATCTATCACGCGAACCTTACGGAAATACGCGCCGACGGTTTCCATGTACTGCACCACAAAACTGTTCTGCCGCCCCTGCGCAAGATATGGATCACGTGGAAAACCCGGCGGCGCGAACGCCGCCTCGCCCGTCGGGGTGCAGCCGGGGCATGAGCGTGCTCGTCGTCGGTGGTGGCTGGGCGGGACTGGCGGCGGCGGTGGAACTGGCGCGCCACGGGGTGCCGGTCACGTTGCTGGAGGCCGCGCGCCAGCTCGGCGGCCGGGCACGCGCCGTGCGCTTCGGCGAGCACCGGGTGGACAACGGCCAGCACCTGCTCCTCGGCGCCTATAGTGCCGTGCTCGACATGCTGAAGGTGCTGGCGGTGCGCGAAGACAGCGTATTGCGCCGCAGCCCACTGCATCTCCATCTTCTGGATGGTGCCACGTCCATCAGCCTGCGTACGCCGCGCCTGCCGGCGCCGCTGCATCTGGCTTGGGGTTTGTTGCGGGCGCGCGGATTATCCCTGGGTCAGGGCATCGCGGCCCTGCGCATGGCCTACAGCATGCGTCGCAGCCGGTTCCACCTCGAAGCGGACATGACGGTGCAGGCCTACCTGCAGGCCATGCGCCAGGACCCGCAGCTGGCGCGCGCCCTGTGGCACCCGTTGTGCCTGGCGGCCCTGAATACGCCGGCGGATCAGGCCTCGATGAATGTTTTCCTGCGTGTCCTGCAGGACACGTTCTTTTCCACCCGCCGGTCGTCGGACCTCCTGGTACCCATCGCCGACCTCGGCACCTGCATGCCGCAACCGGCGCGGGACTACATCGAACGCAACGGCGGCAGCGTGCGCCTGGGCAGCCGCGCCATCGGCATTCACCTGCACGCCGGCCGGATACGCGGGGTGCAACTGGAACAGACCACACTGCTGGCGGAACAGGTGATCCTCGCCACTCCACCGGAGGCCACCCTCGCCCTTTTGCTACCGCACGCCGCGTTGCAGGCACCGGTACAGCAGCTGTCTAATTTACATAGCCTGCCCATCTGTACGCTGTATCTACGTTATCCCCAGGGCACCACGCTGCCACAGGATTTTGTCGGCCTGCTGGGTGGCACGGCACAATGGGTGTTCGATCGCGGACGCCTGACCGGCGAAAACGGCCTGATGGCGGTGGTGGTCAGCGGCCCTGGCGCGCATATGCGGGAGGCTGGCGCGTCTCTCACACGCCGTATCGTGCAGGAACTCAGCGTGCACTTTCCCCACTGGCCCTCGCCCCTAGCCAGCAAACTCATCCGTGAACGACGCGCCGGTTTTGCCGCAACGGTGGATGTGGAGCGCCACCGCCCGGGCCACGCCACGGTTGTCGACGGTCTGTGGCTCGCGGGGGATTACACCGCCACCGGCTACCCGGCAACCCTCGAAGGCGCCGTACGAAGTGGGGTAGAATGCGCGCGTCGAATCCTGCAAGGCGGAAACTGAATCATGCAAACCTATCAAGCCCCCCGCGATCTGCTCGCGGACCGTGTCATCCTGGTCACCGGTGCCGGTGACGGACTCGGGCGCGCCGCCGCCCTCGCCTACGCCCACCACGGCGCCAGTGTCATCCTTCTGGGACGCACGCAGAAAAAACTGGAAAAAGTGTACGACGAAATCCAGCAACAGGGTGGACCACTACCGGCCATCATGCCCCTGGACCTGGGCAAGGCCGGCATGGATACCTACCAACAAATAGCGGAAGGCATCGTCCAGGAATTCGGACGGCTCGACGGGCTGCTGCACAACGCCGCCTTCCTCGGTCAGCTGGCGCCCTTTTCCTTGAGCAGCCTGGAACTGTGGTCGCAGGTCATGCAGATCAATCTCAACGCCGCCGTGCTGCTGACGCGCGCCTGTCTGCCTTTGCTGGAAAAGTCCGCGGACGCGTCCATCGTCTTTACCTCCGACAGCGTCGGGCGCAAGGGTCGCGCCTATTGGGGCGCCTACGGCGTGTCCAAGTTTGCCTTGGAGGGATTCATGCAAATCCTGGCGGCGGAGCTCACGGGCACCACGAATATCCGCGTCAACAGCCTCGACCCGGGTGCCGTCATGACCTTCCTGCGCACCCGCGCCTATCCCGGCGAGGATCCCCAACGGCTGCCGACACCGGAACAGGTGATGGCGGTCTATTTATATTTGATGGGTCGCGACAGCGCCGGCGTCACCGGCCAGGCACTGAACGCGCAGGCCAGCACTGCTTAAGTAAACCTAACCCATTCAGCGAAAATAGAGGCCGACCTGCAGCCCGACCACGTCCTGGTGGCTTTCCGGCTGCCGGACTGTGTACGGCACACCATTTATTGTGACGCGTTCCGCCTCGGATTGACTAAAGCGGTAACTATCGTAGTAAAGCGTGGCGCCCCAGCGATTGCGTGTCGCGCTGCCGAACTCCCACTGATACTTGGCAAACAATGAGGCACGCCCCTTGGGATTGAGCGTCACATCGTCATCCCCTGCCTGATATGCATATTCGTAGACATAAAATGGATACTTCACTCCCGCCTGCAGGTAATGTCTGGCCTGACCCATCTCATGAAAGTAGCCCAGGGCCAATTTGGCATTGAAGACGTAATAGTTTTCATCCGCGCCCGACACATACCCCAAACCCTGGACATAGGTGTCATCGATGCTGCGCAACCAGAAATCCAGCCCGCCACCGGCCAACAGGTCCAGGCCGTGCAAGCGACCTGCAAAGCGGTAGCCTCCCAAGG
>JAYSOL010000212.1:0-1542 GCA_043723045.1 Gammaproteobacteria bacterium
GTGTCCACCAACGGTTTATGAGTCTGCGCGTGGGCATGTTTCCTCCTTGGATTATTGACATCGCGCCCCGAGAAAGGGGGCGGAGGGGGCGCATGGAAGATACATCGAGGGGGGGGGTTGCTGTCAAGCGAGATTGGAGCCAGGCTGCAAATTCTCTCTGGCTAGCGATGTAGGGTGCGCCTGTGCCGCATAGGGATGTGCCAACGCCGCGAGCGCAGGATGAGCAAGAGCAGCCGCACCGATTTCGGCGGAAAAAGAAAAACTGATAAATCTTAAACTTAAAGAAGTAGCGCGCGTTTCACGCCCCATTTTGTCGATCGGTGCGCTGGGCGCACCCTACGTCTGACTACAAAGCAGCGTTCAGGCGTACAGTGCCGCGGCCTCCACCGCACCGCGCTGGATCGGCGCCTGCATGTCGAGCAACACCTTCTCCAGCGCACCCAGACACAACAATACATTCTTGATATTGCTGCTATGGCCCATGAGGCCGATGCGGAAGATCTTGCCGGCGAGGGTCCCGAGGCCGGCACCGATCTCAAGGTTGTAGTCCGCCAACAGCCGCTGGCGCACGACGACGTCGTCCACGCCGCGCGGCACGCTGATGGCATTCAGCTGCGGCAGTCGGTCGTTTTCAGACACGATAAACGTAAGGCCCATGGCCTCGACCCCGGCGCGCAGGGCGCGGTGGTTTTTGGCGTGTCGTGCCCAGGACGCTTCCAGGCCTTCCTGGCGCAACATGACCAGGGATTCATGCAAACCATAGAGCGCGTTGATCGGCGCGGTGTGGTGATAGGCGCGCTTGGCGCCGCTGCCCCAATAACCCATGACCAGATTCAGATCCAGAAACCAGCTGGGGACCTTGGTCTTGCGGCTTTTGATTTTGTCCACGGCGCGCTGACTGAAGCTGACCGGCGACAGCCCGGGTGTGCAGGACAGACATTTCTGCGAACCGGAATAGATGGCGTCGATATTCCAGGCATCCACCTGAAGTGGGATGCCGCCGAGGGAGGTCACAGCATCCACGATGGCCAGGCAATCGTGGCGGTGCGCAATGTCCACCAGGGTTTTGGCATCGGAGCACACGCCCGTAGAGGTCTCGGCGTGCACAAACGCCACGAGCTTGGCGTCGCGGTGCGCCTTGAGGGTCTGCTCGACCTTGTTCGGGTCCACGGCCTTGCCCCACTCATCCTCCACCATGACGGCGGTGCCGCCCAGGCGCTCCACATTTTCCTTCATGCGCCCGCCGAACACGCCGTTCTGGCAGACGATGACCTTGTCCCCCGGTTCCATCAGGTTGGTGAAACAGGTCTCCATGCCGGCGGAGCCCGGGGCCGATACCGGCATGGTCAGGGCATTGGTCGTCTGGAAGGCGTATTGCAGCAGCGCCTTCACTTCCTCCATCATATCGACGAAGGCCGGATCGAGATGGCCGATCGTCGGCCGCGCCATGGCCGCCAGGACGCGTGGATGCACGTCGGAGGGGCCGGGGCCAAGCAGGGTGCGTAGCGGTGGAATAAAAGATGTGATGGGCATGATCGTCTC
>JAYSOL010000213.1:0-3266 GCA_043723045.1 Gammaproteobacteria bacterium
CTTGGGGTGTTGCACAGCCTCTACAAGCCGGTGCCGGGCAAGTTCAAGGATTACATCGCGATCCCCAAGGCCAACGGCTACCAGTCGCTGCACACCGTGGTGTTCGGTCCCTTCGGCGTGTCCATCGAGGTGCAGATCCGTACCCAGGACATGCACCGCGTGGCGGAGGTGGGCGTGGCCGCCCACTGGTTGTACAAGAGCGGCGACCAGGGCGCCACGGCGCAGGCGCAGAAGCGCGCCCTGCAGTGGTTGCAGGACCTGCTGGAGATCCAGGCGCAGGCGGGTAATCCCAACGAATTTCTCGAACACCTCAAGGTCGATCTGTTTCCCGACGAGGTCTATGTCTTCACGCCCAACGGCGATATCCGCAAGCTGCCGCGCGGCGCCACGGTCATCGATTTCGCCTACGACGTGCACACCGACATCGGCAGCCGTTGTGTCGGCGCGCGCCTGAACCACGCGCTGGTGCCGGTGCGCACGGTCTTGCACAACGGCGACCACGTGGAGATCATCACCTCCAACTGGGGCCGGCCGAATCCATCGTGGCTGGATTATGTCGCTACCGGCAAGGCGCGCGCGCATATCCGCAACTACCTGAAGAATCTGCAACGCGAGGAGTCCGTCAGCCTGGGCGAACGGTTGCTCGGCAAGGCGCTGGAGGACATGGGCGCCGAGCTGACCCAGGTGGAGGATGAGCAAAAAGCCACCTTGTTGCGCTCCTTGAAGCTCAAGACCTGGGAAGACCTGTTGGCGGATATCGGCATCGGCAACCGCCTGGCGGTGGTGGTGGCGCGTCAGCTGTTGCCGTCCGCCACGGAAAGCAGTGCCGCCAAAAAGACCGCCGCGGTCCTGGCGATACGCGGTACTGAGGGCGTGGTGGTGAATTACGCGCGCTGCTGCCGACCCATCCCGGGCGATCCCATCCTCGGCTTCCTCACCGCCGGACGCGGTATCGTGGTGCACACCGAAAGCTGTCCCAATGTGGCACGCTACCGCAAACATCCGGAACAGTGGATCGATGTGCACTGGGAGAAGGACGTCAAGGGTGTGTTCCCCGTCGGCCTGCGGGTCGAGGTGAAGAATCAGCGTGGGGTGCTCGCCATGGTCGCCGCCGCCATCGCCGAGCTGGATGCCAACATCGATACCGTCTCCATCGAGGAACGCGATGGTCTGAATACCGCCATGGACTTTTCCGTCGAGGTGCGCGACCGCGTGCATCTGGCGCAGATCATGCGCCGCATTCGTTCGCAGGAATCGGTGATGCGTATCAGCCGTATCCGCGGGTGATGCGTGAATTATATTTAGGATGGGGCGAAGCTGTTCCCCGGCACTGGAATCCCGAGGACAAAGAATGAAAAAAGAAATCATCAAGACCACGTCCGCCCCCGAGGCCATCGGCACGTATTCCCAAGCGGTTAAGGTGGGCAACACGGTTTACTTGTCGGGACAGATCCCGCTGATCCCAGGCGGCTCGGAACTGGACGCCGCCAATATACGCGCCCAGGTGGTGCGTGTGTTCGAGAATCTCAGCGCCGTGGCCCGCGCTGCTGGCGGCGGGCTGCAGGATGTGGTGAAGCTGAATGTGTTTCTCACTGACATGAAGGACTTCCCCGTGGTGAATGAAGTCATGGCGGAGTATTTTCAGCAGCCCTATCCGGCGCGCGCCGCGGTGGGCGTGGCGGCGCTGCCGCGTGGTGCTTCGGTGGAGATGGACGCCATCATGGTGTTGGGATGACGCATTCCTGCCGGTAGTGACTTATCGCGGCAATAGGCGGCAGGCGCGACTGTCGCCAGCACCTTTCAATTTTTATCTTATCAGTGGCAGGATCGCCGCTCCGACACCCCCATCGATACCATGGACATCGCAACCGAACCACTGACCGTACTCAAGGGCGTAGGCCCGCGTCTCGCGGACAAGCTCGAACGCCTGGGACTGCGCAGTACCCAGGACCTGTTGTTTCATCTGCCGTTCCGCTACCAGGACCGCACCCGCATCACGCCCATAGGCCGCTTGCGCGCCGGCGCCGAGGCCGTGCTCGTCGGCCGGGTGGAGTTGACCGATGTGGTATTCCGCGGCCGTCGCTCCCTGCTGTGCCGGGTGAGTGACGGCACCGGCCATGTCACCTTGCGCTTCTTTCATTTCTCCGCCGCGCAACAGGCGGCTCTGCAGCGCGGGCGCGGCGTGCGTTGCTTCGGTGAAGTGCGTCTGGGGTCGGCGGGTCTGGAGATGGTGCACCCGGAATATGATGTGTTCGACGGCGAGCAGGTCCTGCAGGCGGAATCCCATCTGACGCCGGTCTACCCCACCACCGAAGGCGCGCATCAACTGACCCTGCGCAAGCTCATTACCCAGGCATTGGACCTGCGCCTGCCGCAGATACACGAGTGGTTGCCGGATGAGCTGCTCAGCGCCTTGCACTTGCCCACCTTGCGCGAGGCGCTGGCGACTGTACATCAGCCGCCGCCGGATGCGCCGGTGGCGATGCTCGAACTGGGGAGCCATCCGGCGCAGCAGCGGCTGGTGTTCGAGGAAATGCTGGCGCACCGCTTAAGTCTGCGGCGTCTGCGCGAACGCATGCGGCAACATAGCGCACCGCCCATGACGGGTCCGGGCAAACTGGCCGAGCAGCTGTTGGCGGCGCTGCCGTTTACCTTGACCGGTGCGCAGCAGCGGGTGTGGGCGGAGATTGGCGAGGACCTGCAACGTGCGCACCCCATGCAACGGCTGGTGCAGGGCGATGTCGGTTCGGGCAAGACCGTGGTGGCCGCGCTCGCCAGCCTGCACGCAGTGGAGGCTGGCTGGCAGGCGGCGGTGATGGCGCCGACGGAATTACTCGCCGAGCAGCACTGGCGCAATTTCAGTCACTGGCTGCAACCCCTCGGCATCGAAGTCGCATGGCTATCCGGCAAACTCAGCGCGCGCAACCGACGCAGCATGCTGGAGCTCATCGCCTCCGGACGCGCCGCCGTGGCGGTCGGCACCCACGCCCTGTTCCAGGCGGAGGTGGAGTTCGCCCGCCTGGGGCTGGTGGTGGTGGACGAACAACACCGCTTCGGTGTGCACCAGCGCATGCAGCTGCGCGAGAAGGGCAGTCGCGACGGCCGCATGCCGCACCAGCTGGTCATGACCGCCACGCCGATACCGCGCACCCTGGCGCAGTCGTTGTACGCCGACCTGGACGTGTCCATCATCGACGAGCTGCCGCCCAACCGCCGCCCGGTGGAGACCGTGGTGGTGCGGGACACGCGCCGCGCCGAGGTGGTGC
>JAYSOL010000214.1:0-2718 GCA_043723045.1 Gammaproteobacteria bacterium
CTCAGCCTTTGGTTTCCAGCTTGCGCTTCAGGTTAGTTAAGCTTTGTTCGAAATCGGCGCCTATCCGGTAATCCATCAGCACGGCAAAATACTTGGCCATGGGGTTCATGCCGACCTCGCCACGCATGCGCCAAGTGACGTGGGTGCCGTCCGCTACCGGCGCGAGCAGGATATCACCGTGCTCGAAAGATAGGTTATACGTCATGCCCCAGTCCGGAACGCTTACGGTAATGGTCATCTCGCCCTGGCCGCTGGCGTCTTGCTATACGCGTATGGCCCTGATTCCGGCCTCGGAGCCGCTGTACGCGTTACCGGCTAGGGCTCACTCTGATACCAGGCGGTCCACTCGGGCCATTTGCTGAGATTATTGACATAAGGAAACACCTCGGCCGGCGCGGCCTTGACGCGCAAGCTGCGTTCCACCTGCCACTGGGACGGCAACAGCAAGGAGCCGAGAAGTAACAGCAATACCAATCCCACGATAAGCCCGAGACTGATTTTAAGTACTTTCATGTTCCTGACTCTGCGCGACCCACCATGGTCGCGGTGTATCCCGGAACCGGGCGGTCTCTCCCCTTATCCGGCCCTGCGGGCCACCTGCTCCCGCATGCGGGAGCAGGGAAGTTCGTGCGGCCTGCGGCCGGGTTCCTGGGTAGGTCAAGCCGGCGGTCAGGCAAATGCCATTTCACGCTGGGTGTACACCGGGGTCCAGCTCGAAGTATCGATGAAATAGCGCGCCGCCTTGATGCGCTTGGAGTCCTTCATCTCGAACCAGTGTTCGGTATTCGCCGGCACACTGATGTAATCGTCGGCGCTGACTTCCCGCAGGAACTGATCGCCGCTCGGTTCCGCGAAACCGAAGTAGCCGCGCCCGGCAAGGATGTAGCGCACTTCCCGACCCGGCGAGGCGGTGGAGATCGTCAAACGGCGTTCCTCCAAGAAAATAACCACCCGCCAGTATTATCCCGGGAAACATAAACTCGAATTGATCGTAAACGGCGTGGCCTGCGCCGAGGCGCAGTTTCATTTGTCGCTGTGAGAGTCGGTGCTGGAATATGTGGAGTGCGGCGGCTTGCCGCATTTTACAAAGCGGGGGCAAGCCCCCGCACTCCCTATATGTAAGGTGCGACGCGCATAAAATTGCCGTCTAGCAGTTGATTTTCGCCGCAACTCCATAGACCATTACGCGGTTGACGTTTAACCGGGTATTCTGTCTTTATGTTGATGAGCAAACATCTGTGGCCGGTAATGGTATTGGCGGCGGCGGTTGTCGTCACCGCCTGTAGCAAGGAAGACCCCCATAAAACCGCATCTCCCCCGGTGGCCAGTCCTCCCGAGGCGGCGAGTAGTGGACAGCATTTTGACCCGGCGCGTATCGCCCGCGGGGCACAGCTGTTTGGAGAGCACTGCTCCCTGTGTCATGGTCCGCGCGGCCAGGGCCATCCCGACTGGCAGACGCCCAGCGACGGCAGCTTTGCCGCGGCGCCACCGGTGGACGGTACCGGTAACGACTGGAAGCGCAGTCGTGTCGAGCTGGCGAACACCATAAGAAACGGAGTGAAACGCAAGGACGGCACCGAGGTCATGCCGCGCTGGCAAGGACGGCTGAACGAGCAGGATGTGGAAGACGTGGTGACCTGGTTGCAGTCTTTGTGGGCGCCGGAGGTGTATGATAGGTGGCTCAAGCATCAGGCGACGGCGTCGAGCAAGCCTTGAGGCCAGCCCAGGCGCGACCGGTTTCGGCCGGACGCAGACAGTTACCAGTTGAGGACGATACGTAGATGGGCATCGCTCTGTGGATTATTATCATTCTGATTATCGCCGCTTTGGTCAAATACCTGTTAACGGATAGCAAGAAGTAACGGCCAGCTCTGTACGCTGTCGCACGGACGTGGCACCTGCTGCGTTATACACGGTATAGTGAAGTCAGCGCGTAGCCGGTAAGTTATCCCCCTATTGTTGTGATTAAGGAGATCGAAGCCATGTATGGATTCAGTATTCAAGTGAAAGACGGATTTGACGATGCCATCAAGCGTGTCACCGAGGCGCTCAAGGTCGAGGGTTTCGGCGTGCTGACCGATATCGATGTGCAGGCCACCATGAAGGCCAAGCTCGGGGTGGACGGTCGTCCCTACCGTATCCTCGGCGCGTGCAACCCGCCGCTGGCGCATCAGGCGATCACCGCCGATCCGGACATCGGTCTGCTGCTGCCGTGCAACGTGGTGGTGCGGGAAGAACCGGACAAGAAGATAACCGTTGCCTTCATGGATCCGGTGGCGGTGCTGCAGCTGGTGAAGAAACCCGGTATCGACGCGCTGGCGAAGGAAGTGCGCGCGCGTCTTGAGCGCGTGCGCGACAGCCTGAAAAAGTAAACACCGGGTAGGCAGACGGAGGCCGATATGAGCAAGCAGACAGTCTTCGACGTCAACGGCATGAAATGCGGCGGTTGTGTGGCCAAGGCGCAGGAGGCGCTGAAGGCCGTGCCGGGCCTGGTCGATGCCAAGGTTGATCTTGCGGACAAAAGCGCCCTGGTCACCGGCGACATGGACCCCGCAGCGGTCATCGCCGCGTTGCAGAAAGTCGGCTACCCCGCCAACGTAAAATCCGGCTGAGTTCTCTGGAGTGCGGGAGCCCGCTGGATCGTAGGTTGGGGTGAATGCAACGAACCCCAACAACAGAGTTGCACGAGGTCATGTTGGGGTTCGCGATGCTCACCCC
>JAYSOL010000215.1:0-1968 GCA_043723045.1 Gammaproteobacteria bacterium
GACCTGGGACAATCGGTAACCGTCCTTGCTCACGCCGTACAGGGCATCGAGTTTTTCCGGACGCGAAATCGCGGCGTCGGCGCGCGCCAGCATGTCGCCCACCACTTTCGCCGGCCAGACGCGCGCCATCAAACCGACGCGCGCGGTTTCCGAATCCGGCGCCGCCTTGATCAGCGCGATCACCGGATCGATGTTCTCCAGCGCCACCGCCAGGCCTTCCAAGATGTGCGCACGCTCGCGCGACTTGCGCAGGTCGAACAGAGTGCGGCGCGTGACCACTTCGCGCCGGTGACGCACGAACGCCTCGATGATCTGCTTGAGATTCATCAGCTTCGGCTGTCCGCCCTCGAGCGCCACCATGTTGATGCCGAACACGCTCTGCATGGCGGTGTGCTGATAGAGGTTGTTCAGCAGCACATCGGTCATCTCGCCGCGTTTCAGCTCGATCACCATGCGCATGCCGGACTTGTCCGACTCGTCGCGCAGGTTGCTGATGCCCTCGATCTTGCCGTCCTTCACCAGGTCGGCGATCTTCTCCAGCAGGCGCGCCTTGTTCACCTGGTACGGCAGCTCCGTCACGATGATGGACTGGCGACCGGCGCGTTTTTCGTCTTCTTCGATCTCCACCCGCGCGCGCACATACACCTTGCCGCGGCCGGTGAGATAGGCCTCGCGGATACCGCTGACGCCATTGATGATGGCGGCGGTGGGAAAATCCGGTCCCGGCACATGCTGCATCAGTTGTTGGATGGTGATGTCGTTATCGTCGATATACGCCACACACGCGTCCACGATTTCGCGCAGATTGTGCGGCGGAATATTGGTCGCCATGCCGACGGCGATACCGGACGAGCCGTTCACCAGCAGGTTCGGCACCTTGGCCGGCATGACCGTGGGCTCGTGCTCGGAGCCGTCGTAGTTGGGGGTGAAGTCGACCGTCTCTTTATCGAGATCGCCGAGCATTTCGTGGGCGATGCGGCTCATGCGGATTTCGGTGTAACGCATGGCGGCCGGCGAGTCGCCGTCCACCGAGCCAAAGTTACCCTGGCCGTCGATCAGCGGGTGGCGCATGGAGAAATCCTGGGCCATGCGCACGATGGTGTCGTACACCGCGGTGTCGCCGTGCGGGTGATACTTACCGATGACATCACCGACCACGCGCGCCGATTTCTTGTACGCCTTGTTCCAGTCGTTGCCCAGCACGTGCATGGCATACAGCACGCGCCGGTGCACCGGCTTCAGGCCGTCGCGCACATCCGGCAGGGCGCGTCCGACGATCACGCTCATGGCGTAATCCAGATAGGACTGGCGCATCTCCTGCTCAAGATTGACGGGAATGGTTTCTTTGGCGAATGGTTCCATGGAGGTGTCGGTGGACCGCTAGTGGAGGATCGTAATCTGCTGGATAACTCGTTGTATTAAAATTATTTTTTAACCTACTGGCGTGATAGCTTGCCGTCCCGGGAGTACGCGTAAAGCGGTTCCGTAAAAACGCCGATACTAGCACGGAAGCAGTCCTGGCTGCATCCGTCTGCGCGACAAAACTTTCACTGCGGGAGGCGCAGGAATAGCGGACACCAAAAGGTCTCAGGAACGCATCATTTTACCGATCTTGGCCGCATCCGGCGCCAGCACCACGCCCTTCTCCGTGACAATGGCGTCGATCAGGCCGGCGGGGGTGATATCGAAGGCCGGGTTCCAGGCCGTAGCGCCCGCGGGCGCGGTACGTTGCCCGGCAAATTGCAGGACTTCGTCAGGACTGCGGCACTCGATAGGGATGTCGGCGCCGCACGCCGTGTTCATATCCACGGTACTGGTAGGGGCCACCACCATAAATTTCAGACCGTGATAGCGCGCCGCCACGGCGGTGGAATAGGTACCGATCTTGTTGGCCACGTCGCCGTTGGCGGCGATACGGTCCGAGCCGACGATGACCCACTGCACCTTGCCTAGCTGCATCAGATAGGC